>JAJXVK010000014.1 GCA_021782155.1 Pseudomonadota bacterium | reverse complement strand
CACCGGCCGCACCGAAAAGGGCAACCCCTCGGCCGCCTTCCTGCTAGATGGCATCTACATCGCCCGCCCGCAGGAAGCCGACATCAGCTTCTTCGACGTCAACCACGTCGAGGTGCTCAAAGGCCCGCAGGGCACGCTCTATGGCCGCAACACGACCGCGGGCGTGATCAACGTGATCACCAACAAGCCCGATTTCGACGGCATGCAGGTCGCCGGCAACGTCAGCTACGGCAACTACAAAGCGTTCGCAGCTGACGGCTACGTCAACCTGCCGGTCAACGACTGGGCCGCGTTCCGCGTTTCTGCGAGCTACGACACGCGCGACAGCTACACCAAGGGTGTGGCTGGCGATCCCAACCACAACAACAACTTCCGGACCAACGCGAGCATTCGCCTGCAAGGTCTGTTCAAGCTTGGCGACAGCGGCGACCTGCTGCTGCGCGGATCCTATTCGAAGCTCCACGGCTCGCGCGATTCGTCGTTGCCGACCAGCAACTTCTTCACGATATCGCCTGGCGCGACCGCAACTGATCAACGCAGTGCAGTTTGGGCACCCATCGGCAGCACCAGCCAGGCGCTGACAACCACGTTGCCCGATGCCTCGTACACGACGCCGCTGACCTATTTCAATCCGATCAACAAGACTACCTACACCTCGGGCATCTCGGCATTGGGTTATGGTGGCGGCTATCAGGGAACGACCAAGCCGGACATCAACGACGTCGCCTACAATCTCGACGCCGAGCTCAACTACGACTTCGGCCCGGTGAAGTTCACCTATCTTGGCTCAATTCGCCAATATAGCGCCAAGGAAACCAGAAACGTCCTCATCGGCACCAATCTGCCTGGCACCTTCAACGGTGACTACACCCAGCAGTCGCACGAGCTTCGCCTCGCCAGTTCGGGCGACGGCCCGCTGAAGATCCAGGGCGGCCTTTATTACTTCCGCGAAGAATCGCACATCGCGTTCTACATCTATAACCTGGCGCCGTTCGCCTTTGGCAACACGTTCATCTACGGATTCCCGCAGCACACCGTTTCGGCAACCAAGGGCGCGTTCACGCAGGCGACCTACAAGGTAACCGACCACCTGCGCCTGACCGCCGGCGTGCGCTACACGCATGACGATCTCAGCCGCTATGGTCACACCGTCCACATCAATTCGCTCGGCGGCCAGCCGCTCGTCGGCGGCCTCTATTCGATAGATCCCAACACCCCGGCCGCGCCGGGCGGACCGACCGTCGGCAGCGGCCGGAGCTTCGTCAACGACGGCACGATCATCGGCAACAAGGCGACCTGGCGCGTGGGCTTCGACGCCGACGTGGCCAGCGGCCTTCTCTATGGCTCGATCGCCTCGGGCTACAAGGAAGGCGGCTTCGGCGACGGTTGCTCCACTGGCGATGTCGGCCAGTCACTGGTCAGCGCGCAAGGCGAACGCTGCGACTACTCCACCAAGGACGCCAACGGCAAGCTTGTCTATGGCGACCAGCACGCGATCTATTACCAGCCCGAAACGCTGGTCGACTACGAGCTTGGTTTCCGCGGCCGGATTGCCCCGGGAGTACGAGTCGACACCAACCTGTTCTACTACGATTACAAGAACCTGCAGCTCAGCGCGATCATTCCGGTCAACGGCGCCCTGCAGACGGTGACGACCAACGCCGGCAAGGCCTCGGTGCTGGGCTGGGAGTTCGAAACCCAGCTCAACCCCGTGCGCAACCTCAACCTCGTGCTTGGCCTCGACCTGACCAACGGGCATTACCGCCAGTTCTGCCCGAGCGGCCTGACCAGCACGGGTGCCTGCGGCGCCAACGCGAAAGGACAGCTGGCCGATTACGCCGGACAGAAGCTCGACCGTACGCCGAGCACTGTGTTCTATGCCCGGGCGAACTACGTGGTCCCGGTGGGTGACGGCGACCTGGACCTCGCGGTCGGAACCCGCGTCTCGTCCGCTTACTACGTGACGATCTTCGGTGACAACGGATCGTACTGGCTGCGCTTGCGCACGCCTTCACAGTCGAAGACGCAGGCGAGCATGACCTACAACGCGCCAGGCGACACCTGGTATCTCAGCGCGTTCGTCAAGAACATCGAGAACCACGTCTCGCTGGTGACCGGCAGCGCATCGTCGGTAACGATGTCCGATCCGCGCACCTTTGGCGTGCGGGCCGGCTTCAAGTTCTGATGAACGGATGACAGAATGACATGAGGGGGAATGGCGGGAGGTGCTATGCGCCTTCCGCCGGACCCCGCTCAAATACCGACCGGCCACCAGAGCCGGGCCCGAGACCTTACGTACGGAGAGAACCAATGCGCTCGTTCCTGCTTGCCACCGTCGCGATGGCGATCGCTCTTCCCGCCCAGGCTAGCGCCGCCGACAAGACGATGGCCTCGGCAGAATCCCGCGCCGCCGCGACCGTGAAGGCGATGCAGCCCGACGAGAAGACGGTGCTGACCCACGGCGTGATGCCGATGGCGATCGGTCCCAATCCACAACCGGCACCGGCCGACGCGATCCCCGGCGCGGGCTATGTTCCCGGCATCGAGCGGCTCGGCGTCCCGGCCCTAAAGGAGACCGACGCGAGCCTTGGCGTTGCCTACGTCATGGGCATCCGCAAGGACGGTGCCACCGCGCTGCCCTCGGGCGTGGCGATGGCCGCGACGTGGAACCCGGACCTGCTGCGCGAAGGCGGCGCGATGATCGGCTCCGAAGCGCGCGCCAAGGGTTTCAACGTGATGCTGGCAGGCGGGGTCAACCTGATGCGCGACCCGCGTAACGGGCGCACCTTCGAATACCTCTCGGAAGACCCGCTGCTCAGCGGCGACCTCGTTGGCGCGGCGATCGCGGGAATACAGTCGAACCACATCATCTCGACGATCAAGCACTTCGCGCTCAACGGGCAGGAAACCGGCCGCAAGATCGTCGATTCGGTGATCTCGCCCGAAGCGGCGCACGAAAGCGACCTGCTTGCGTTCCAGATCGGCATCGAGAAGGGCAACCCGCTCTCGGTGATGTGCGCCTACAACGTGGTCAACGGCCACCATGCCTGCGACAACGACTGGCTGCTCAACAAGGTGCTCAAGGACGAATGGGGCTACAAGGGCTTCGTGATGTCCGACTGGGGCGCAGTGCCCTCGCTCGACACCGCCATGAACGGGCTCGACCAGCAGTCGGGGGCGCAGCTCGACCCGGCAGTGTTCTTCGACAAGCCGCTTGCCGAAGCGGCGGCGAAGGACCCGAAGTGGGCCGCCCGGCTCGACGACATGAACAAGCGCGTGCTGACCGCGATCTACGCGGCCGGCATCGACAAGAACCCGGCGACGCCCGGCGGCAAGATCGACTTCGATGCCGACGCCAAGGTCGCACAGAAGGTCGCCGAGCAGGCGATCGTGCTTCTGCGCAACGAAGGCAATGCGCTGCCGCTGGCCAAGACCGCGAAGCGCATCGCGCTGATCGGCGGTTACGCCAGCGTCGGCGTGCTGTCGGGCGGCGGCTCAAGCCAGGTCGAGGGTGAAGGCGGTCCTGCGGTCACCGTTTCGCTTGGCGCCGAGGGGCCGTTCGCCGGCTTCATGAGCCAGGCCTACCAGCGCTCCTCGCCGATGAAGGCCATCAAGGCCATGGCGCCGGGCGCCGAAGTGACCTGGCGGCGCGGCGACTACATCGCCGATGCCGTCAACGAAGCGAAGAAGGCGGACGTCGCCATTGTCTTCGCGACCAAGTGGGCGACCGAGGGCGAGGACCTGCCCGACCTGTCGCTGCCCGATGGCCAGGACGCGCTGATCGCGGCGGTCGCGGCGGCCAACCCGCACACCATCGTCGTGCTCGAGACGGGTAACCCGGTCTCCATGCCGTGGCTCGACAAGACCGCGGCGGTGATGGAAGCCTGGTTCCCCGGCGCGCGCGGCGGCGAGGCGATCGCGTCGGTGCTGTTCGGCGAGGTCAACCCCTCGGGCCACCTGCCGATCACATTCCCGCAGAGCGTCGACCAGCTGCCGCGAAAGGCGATCGACGGCTACGCCGAGCTCGAGCCGAGCTTCGGCGGCGACCCCGCCGTTTCGGCAGATATGAAGGTGACGGCCGACTACAACATCGAAGGCTCGGACGTCGGCTACCGCTGGTTCGCGAGGAAGGGCGAGAAGGCGCTGTTCCCGTTCGGCTATGGCCTGTCGTACACGACCTTCGCGTCCTCGGGGCTCAAGACCAACGGCAAGACCGCGAGCTTCACCGTCAGCAACACCGGTCAGCGCCAGGGCGCGACGGTGGCGCAGCTCTACCTCGTCTCGCGCGGAGGCGAGACCAAGCAGCGCCTCGTCGGGTTCAGCCGCGTCGACCTTGCGCCGGGCGCATCGCAGAAGGTCAGCGTGACGATCGATCCGCGCCTGCTCGCCGACTGGAAGGACGGCAAGTGGTCGATCCCGGCGGGCAGCTATGCCTTCGCGCTGGGCTCGGACGCCGAGCACCTTGGCGCGGCGGTCACCGTGCGCATGCCCGCCAGGAACTGGAAGGACTGAGCGCATGAAAACCGTGACCGCCCTTGCCGGACTTGCCGCATTGGCCTTCGCTATCCCTGCATCGGCCCGGACCGTCGCGACCGCGTCGGGCCCGGTCAAGGGTGTGACAAGCGGCACCGTCACCGCCTTCAAGGGCATACCCTATGCCGCGCCGCCGGTCGGCGCGAACCGCTGGCGCGCGCCGCAGCCGGTCGCGCCGTGGAAGGCGGTGCACGACGCCTCGGACTATGGCCACGACTGCTCGCAGGCCCCCTTCCCGCCCGACGCCGCGCCGATCGCGACCACGCCTTCCGAGGACTGCCTCTACCTCAACGTGTGGCAGCCCAAGGGGACCAAGGCCGGCGCCAGGCTGCCGGTCATGGTCTGGATCCACGGCGGTGGCTTCGTCAACGGCGGCAGCTCGCCCGCGATCTACACCGGCGAGGAGTTCGCGCGCGACGGCGTAGTCTTCGTCAGCCTCAACTACCGCCTCGGCCGCTTCGGCTTCTTCGCGCACCCGGCGCTGGAGAGCGATGACTATGGCGGCAACTTCGGCTTCCTCGACCAGATCGCCGCGCTGCACTGGGTGCAAAAGAACGTCGCGGCGTTCGGCGGCGATCCGGCCAACGTGACGGTGCTGGGCGAGAGCGCGGGCGGCATGTCGATGCACATGCTGCTGCAGTCGCCGCTGGCGCGCGGGCTGTTCGAGCGCGCGATCGTCGAATCGGGCGGCGGGCGGGACCGCACGCTGCCGCAGCCGACCATCGCCAAGGCGGCGGGCATCGGCGACGTCTTCGCGCCGGGCGCGACCGCCGCCGGCCTGCGCGCCATCCCTGCCGACAAGATCACCGGCAATCTCTCGATGATGACCATGGCCCAGCCCGGCTATTCAGGTCCTATGGTCGATGGCCGCACGATCGTAGGCTCGCCGGTCGATGCGGCGCGCGCAGGAATCGACGCTCCGGTGCCGGTGATGATCGGTTCAAACTCGGCCGACGGCTTCCCGACGACCGACGACAAGGACAAGGTCTTCGCCGGTCTCGGCGCCGATGCCGACGCGGCGCGCAAGCTCTACGATCCCGACGGGACCAGGCCGGGCCTCGCGGTGGCAGCGGCGGTCAGCGCCGATGCGATGATGATCGAGCCGTCGCGCGCCGTCGCCCGCGCGCTTGCGCCGCGCCAGCCGGTCTACCTCTACCGCTTCGCCTTCCCGGTCCCAGGCTGGGGCGACAAGCTGGGCGGCGCGCCGCACGCCAGCGAGATCCCCTATGCCTTCGACACGCTGGCGCTGCGCAAGGGCGCCGGGCCGACAGCAGCCGAGAGCGCGACCGCCAGCCTGATGCACAAGTACTGGGTCGCTTTCGCCAAGACCGGGCGGCCTGACGGGCTGGCCGGGCTTCCGGCGTGGCCCAGGGCCACAGCCGGCGACACCACGGTGCAGGTGATCGACGAGAACGGCGCGCGGCACGAAGCTGACCCCTACACCGCGCGTCTCGACTTCGCCGAGAAGCGCGCCGAGGGGAAGTAACCCCTTCCCTCAGATCATAGCGGCGAGTTCCGAGGCCTGCTTGATCGCGCGCTTGGCGTCGAGCTCGGAGGCCTCGAAGGCGCCGCCGATCAGCGTCGATGCGATGCCGCGCGCCACCAGCGCATCGTACAGCGAGCGCTCCGGCTCCTGCCCGGCGCATATGATCACGCTGTCCGCCTCGATCAGTCCGGGCTTGCCGTTCACTGCGATGTGCAGCCCGTCGTCGTCGATCTTCACGTAGTTTACCCCGCCCATCATCGCGACGCCGCGGCGTTGCAACGTCAGGCGGTGCGTCCACCCGGTAGTGCGACCGAGCGTCTTGCCGACCGAGCTGGCCTTGCGCTGGAGCAGCGTCACTTCGCGCCCGTTCGATGCGACCACGGGCTCGATCCCGGTCACGCCGCCGCGCGGGTGGTTCTTGAAGTCTATGCCCCATTCCCTGGCGAAGATGTCGACATCGAGCGCCGCCGACTTGCCCTCGTGCGTGATTAGTTCGGCCACGTCGAAACCGATCCCGCCGGCACCGATGATCGCGACCTTCCGGCCCACCGGAACACGACCTGTGATGACGTCGATGTAGCCGACCGCCTTGGGGTGATCGATGCCGGGGATCGGCGGCCTGCGCGGCGCGATGCCGGTCGCGACCACGACCTCGTCGAAGCCTTCGGCCGCGAGCATGTCGGCGTCGACCCGCGTCCCGAGGCGCAGATCGATGCCCCGCAATTCAAGCATCCGCCCGAAATAGCGCAGCGTTTCGTAGAACTCTTCCTTGCCGGGAATGCGCTTGGCGAGGTTGAACTGGCCGCCGATCTCGCTTGCCGCGTCGAACAGTGTGACCTTGTGCCCGCGCTGCGCGGCGAGCGTCGAGAAGGCGAGCCCGGCGGGCCCCGCGCCGATCACGGCGATGCGCTTTGCGGTATTGACCCGCGGGAAGCTGATCTCGGTCTCGCGGCAGGCGCGCGCATTGACGAGACACGAGGTCATCTGCCCGGTGAAGGTGTGGTCGAGGCACGCCTGGTTGCAGGCAATGCAAGTGTTGATCTCGTCCTCGCGGCCCTCGAACGCCTTGTTGGCGAGGTCCGGGTCGGCGAGCATCGGGCGCGCCATCGAGACGATGTCGGCATCGCCGCGCGCCAGCACCGCCTCGGCCACGTCGGGCATGTTGATGCGGTTGCTGGTGATGAGCGGGATCGACAGTTCCTTGCGAAGCTGGCCGGTCACTTGCGTGAAGGCCGCGCGCGGCACCATCGTCGCGATCGTCGGCACGAGGCTTTCGTGCCAGGTGAAGTGCGTGGAGATGACGTCGACGCCCTCGGCCTCGAGCGCCCTGGCGAGCGAGACGACCTCGTCCCACGACATCCCGCCCTGGAGCATGTCCATCGCGGCGATGCGGAATATGACGAGGAAATCCGGCCCCACCGCCGCGCGCACGCGGCGCACCACCTCGACCGGGAAGCGCATGCGGTTTTCCCATGAACCGCCCCATTTGTCGGTGCGCAGGTTGGTCTTCTCGACAAGGAAGGTGGAGATCAGGTAGCCCGCCGAGCCGATGATCTCGACCCCGTCATAGCCCGCCTGCCGTGCCAGCGCGGCGCAATTGGCGAAGGCGGCAATCTGTTCCTCGATCCCCGCCTCGTCCAGTTCGCGCGGGGCATAGCGCCCGATCCGCGACCGGACAGCGGAGGGCGCCACGCAGTCGGGCGTACCCGCCAGCGGCCCGGTATGGAGGATCTGCATGCAGATCTTCACCGCCGGATCGGCGGTGTGGACCGCGTCCGTCACCTGCCGGTGCATCGCCACTTCGGACGGCTCGGAAAGCTTCGCGCCAACGCCGCCGGTGGGGTGCGGCGAAATCCCGCCGGTGATGATCATCCCAACCCCGCCGCGCACGCGCTCGGTGAAATAGGCCGCAAGCCGCTCGCCCGCGTCGGGCACGTCCTCGAGCCCGGTGTGCATCGAGCCCATCAGGATGCGGTTCTTGATCTCGGTCGTGCCGATCTTGAGCGGGGAGAAGACGTGCGGATACTTGGCGTGCGCGGTCATTTCGTTCGGGTTCGCTTTCGAATGGGTCAGTCGGCGATGTAGGTGGGACGGCGCTTCTCGATGAACGCGCGCATACCCTCGGCGAAGTTGGGACTCTTCGCCGCCATCGTCTGGTTGCGGTTCTCGATCGCCATCGCCGCTTCGAGGCCGGGCGCATCGACCGAGAGGCTCAGGCCTTCCTTGGTCATGCGCAGCCCCATCGGCGAAGCGTTGAGCATCTCCGCGGCCAGCGCTTCACCCGCCGCCGCGAGTTCGACGTCGGGGACAACTTCACTGACCAGCCCGGTCGCCAGAGCGCGCGGTGCATGGATGAAGCGGCCCGTCAGCATCAGTTCCGATGCGATCGATAATCCCACCACGCGCGGCAGGAAGTAGCTGACGCCCATGTCGCACGAGGACAGCCCGATCTTGATGAAGGCCGCGTTCATCCGCGCGCTCTCGCCGGCGATGCGGACGTCAGAGGCCAGCGCGAAGGCGAAGCCACCACCGCACGCAGGCCCGTGGATCAGCGAGAGGATCGGCTGCGGGCAACGCCGCATCCTGATATAGACGTCGGCGAGGAAGCCCTGGAAACCGAAGCCGCCGCCGAAGGGCACGTCGTCGCGGTCGGCGTGCTCCTTGATGTCCAGCCCGGCGCAATAGCCCCTGCCGGCGCCGCGCATCACCACCACGCGCACGCTTCCGTCGTTGTAGAGCTTCCCGAAGTAGTCGCTGAGTTCGCGAACCATTTGGAGGTTGATCGCGTTCATCGCATCGGGCCGATTGAGCGTCAGCCAGTCCGCCTGTCCACGCTTCTCGACCATGATCGTGGTGTAGCCTTCGCTCATCCTCATCCCTCGTACTAAACGCCGTTTAGGGGTTGCATAACGAACGGTGTTTAGTATCGCAAGCGGTATGGCACTGCCGCTCACAGACGAACAGGTCCTCGACGTGCGCGAGCGCATCCGCCGGGTGGCGGAAGGCCAGATCGCGCGCGAGGGGATCAGCGCCATCTCTCTGCGTTCGATCGCGGGAGAACTGGGCTGGACCGCGGCTTCGCTCTATCGCTATTTCGCCAGCAAGCAGGAACTGCTGAGCGCGATGCGCATCGCCGCGCACAACCGCTTCGCTGACCGGATCGAAGCCGCGCACGACAGCACCGCAAACCTGTGGGATCGCTCGCGCGCGATCGGCGACGCCTACCTCGACTTCGCCGAGACACAGCCCGCCGCCTACCAGCTGATGTTCGCCTACGACCAGGAGGACAAAAAAGATCCGCCCGAGCTGCAGCGGGCGAGAAAGCGCTCCAGCCTCACGCTCACCACCTATGTCGTAGAGATGGTCGACGCCGGATTACTGCAAGGCGACCCCGTCGTGCTGGCTCATGCGTTCTGGGCGAGCCTGCACGGGCTGGTCGTGCTGCGCATGGCCGGTCAGCTCGACCATTCCCCGCCTTTCGACCTCCTGCGCCGCGAGACGATGCGCCTCATCACGCGCGGCGCGCGCGCCTGATCGGGCGGAGAGCCGGGCGGCGTCGTCAGACCACGCCGCGTTCGACGAGGCCGGCAAGCGCGGCTTCGTCGAGCCCCAGCCGCTCACCGTAGATCTCGGCGTTGTGCTCACCCGGCACACGCGGCGCGATGCGACGGATGCCCGACGGCGTTTCGGACAGGCGCGGCATCGGAGCCTGCATGCGGACCTTGCCGAAGTCGGGATTGTCAACCGCGACGATCGCTTCGCGCGCTGCGAAGTGCGGATCGGCGAGCATTTCCTTGCCCGTGTAGACCCGCCCGGCCGGGACCGAATACTCGATCATCAGCGCTTCGAGCGCGTCGACGGTCATGGTCTGCGTCCACGCGTTGATCAGGTCGTCGAGCTCGCGCTGGTTTTCGCCGCGCGCGATATGCGTCGCATAACGCGGGTCCTTCGCCAGCTCGGGCTGTGCCATCGCTTCGGCGAGCCGCGCGAAGATCGCGTCGCCGTTGCCGCCGATCATGTATTCGCCGTCGGCGCAGCGATAGACGTTGGACGGTGCGATGCCCGGCAGGATCGAGCCCGAACGCTGGCGCACGATGCCCATCACATCGTATTCGGGCACGAGGCTTTCCATGACCTGCAGCACCGCCTCGTAGAGCGCGGAATCGACCACTTGACCCTTGCCGGAGTTCTCTCTGGCGCGCAGCGCGGCGAGCGCGCCCATGCAGCCGTAGGTCGCCGCCAGCGTGTCCCCGATCGAAACGCCCATGCGGCTTGGGGGCCGGTCGGGATCGCCGACAATCGCGCGCCAGCCGCCCATCGCCTCGCCGATCCCGCCGAACCCGGCGCGTGAGGAATAGGGGCCGGTCTGGCCGTATCCCGACATGCGCACGATGATCAGCCGCGGGTTGATCTTATGCAGGTCCTCGGGCCCCAGCCCCCACTTCTCGACCGTACCCGGCTTGAAGTTCTCGATCATGATGTCGGCATCGGCGAGCAGTTTGCGTGCGAGATTCTGCCCTTCGGGCACGCGCAGGTTGGCGGTGACCGAGCGCTTGTTGCGGCCGATCACTTCCCACCAAACCTTGTGCCCGCCATTGCCCCACTGACGCATCGGGTCGCCCGCGCCCGGCGGCTCGATCTTGACCACGTCGGCACCCATGTCGCCGAGCAGCTGGCCGCAAAACGGGCCGGCGATGAGCTGGCCGAGTTCGATCACCTTAAGCCCCTTGAGAGCACCGGTGTTGTCCGAAATCATCCATTATCTTCCGGTTTGGGAAATCCGCCCGCGCGTGCGAGCATCGAGGGCATCTCCTTGCCCATCACTCCGGCCAGCCAATGTGCAGTGGAGATCAGCGCGTCAAGGTCCAGACCGGTTTCGACGTCCGACCGCGCGAGCATGTAGGCGACATCCTCGGTCGCCACGTTGCCGGCCGCGGCAGGCGCGAACGGACACCCGCCCAGCCCGCCGATCGAGGAATCGACGACGCTGGCGCCAGCTTCGACCGCGGCCCATGCATTGGCCACGCCGGTGTTGCGCGTGTTGTGGAAATGGACCCGCACCGGAATCGAACCGATCGCTCCGCGCACCGCACAGACCAGCCGCGTCACTTGCGCGGGAACTGCCACGCCGATGGTGTCGGCGAGCGCGATCTCGGCGGGCTGCGCGGCTGCAAGGCGGCGCGCGATATCGACCACCAGCGCCGGATCGACCTCGCCGCTGAACGGGCAACCGAACGCGGCGGAGATCGTGACTTGCGCGCTGCGTCCGGCGGCCTTGCCCATCGCGACGATGCGGCTCGCCACCTCGACGGATTCATCGCTGCTCTGGCCCTGGTTGCGAATGCCGAACGCGTCGGAGGCCATCGCCACCGCGCCGAGTTGGTCGATCCCGGTGGCGATCGCGCGTTCGGCCCCGCGCTCGTTGAGCACCAGCCCGATCCGTGTCACCCCTTCGGGGGTGCCGAGCCGGGCGACAACCTCCTCGGCGTCAGCCATCTGCGGAACCCGCTTGGGGTTGACGAAGCTGGCGATCTCGAGCCGGCGCGAACCCGCCGCGATCGCGCGGCGGATCAGTTCGACCTTGTCGGCGGCCGACACGACGACCTTTTCGTTCTGGAGGCCGTCGCGCGGACCGACCTCGACCATTTCGATGGAAGGCATCAGGACTTCTCCACAGCCGGCCGCAGCGCGCGAAACGCCGGGTATCCGGGCTGGTTGACCATCATCTTGTCAATCGTGGTCAGGATCAAGTGTTCGCGCAAGGCCGGCGAGCCGAGGGCGATTTCACCCGCCGCAATGCTTCTCGCCAGGCCCGCGATGCGCGACATCGCGTAGCCCTCGCCCGCCGCGCTCCCCTTGGGGAGTTCAAACAGCACTTCGGGCACCGGCACCCTCGACTTGTGCGCCGCGCGCAACACCGCGGCTTCGGTGGTGAGGCCCCCTTCCATGCTGAACGAGAAGCGCAGTTCGGCGGGCTGGCGGCGCTGGACCGCCTGCGTCACTGCCCCGTCGGGCGCGACGAGGTCGAACGCCCAGCTCTCCTTGCTCGCGCCGCCGGACAGGCGCTTGAGCCCTTCCACGCGAACGCCCGGCGCCAGGCCGCCAGCGACTGCCGCCTCGGCGATCGCTGCGGGCAAGGCGTCGGCATTGGCGGCGGTCTCCGTCATCCCTGGCGCGCGATCCAGTCGCAGACCAGTTCGGCGGCCTGCCTGGCTAGGTCCGCCTGGCCGAAGTAGTAGTGGTTGGCGCCCTTGATGACGTGGTGCTCTTGCGGACAGTTCGTCGCCGCTGCCATCAGCCGGCCTGCGTGGCTTGGCGTGCAGGCGTCGTCGGCGCTGTTCTCGATCACCAGCATCGGGCACTTGAGGCGCGCCGCGCACTTGAGCCCGTCGGCGTTGGAATCGTCATAGGACCACTGCGACAGCCAGCTGCGCAGCGTGGTGAAGCGCGCGAGGCCCACCGGGCCGTCGTTCACCACGAACGGGTCGCCCAGCATGCAGTGGTTGGGCTGGCGATCGTTGGCATCGATCGCCGGGTCGACCCAGCGCGGGTCGGCCATCGTGCCCTGCACGGTGAAGCAGCGCTCGTGGTTGTCGAGCCCCTTGGCCTTGAGCTCGGCGAGCTGCTCCTTGACCCACCTGGTGATGCGCCGGTTGCGGGCGATCTGGCGCTCGCGGAATTCGGCGACAAATTCGGCCGAGAACGGCGGCCTGGGGCCGTCGGGCGCATAGATGTCCCACTCGGGATTGCGCTCGAACGGGCGGCTTTCGTCCTCGATCGAGGGGTCCATCCACTCGGTCAGCGTCAGGTTGCGCGACAGGTGCGCCGCCAGCAGCATGACCCCGTCGGCGGGGATCAGCCCCGCCGCGGTCAGGTCGTAGGGGTCACCGGCCGGGGTATGCGTGACGCGCGGGTCCTGCGCCTCGGCCTGGTAGAACATCGACAGCGATCCTCCGCCCGACCAGCCGCCCAGGTAGACCTTCTTGTAGCCCAGCCGCTCCTTTGCGTCACGAACGCAGGCGCCGAGGTCCATCGCCGCGCGCTCCATGATCAGCGCGGTATCGTTCCCGCGATAGCGCGGATTGCAGTAGATCGTGGGCATCCCCATCTTCGCCAGCGTGCCGACCAGCGGCAGGTATTGCCCGCCGCCGATCGGGTGCGAGAAGATCACCACGCTGTCCGAGGCCACTTCGGGCTTCAGCAGGTGGCACTCGATCACGACCTTGCCGATCTCGCCGGCATAGGTGTCCTTGAAGGCGCTGACCTCGTCGAACATGACGAGATAGGGGATGCGCTCGTATTTCAAGGCAGGCCTCCTCAGGCTGCGGCGGTGTGGCGGCTGCGGCGGTCGATCGCCTCGGCGCCGAACTTGGCGACCTTCTGGTCGCGCGTGCGCGCCTGCCACCTGGCCAGTACGTCGTCGAAATTCTCCTGGGTCTTGGCGAGGATCGCGTCGTGCTGCGGCATGCGGTAGGTCACCTCGACCTGCACTCCGTTGGGATCGTACATGTAGATCGACCTGACGAAGCCGTGGTCGACCGGTCCCACCGCGCTGACCCCGTAGCTGTCGATGCGTTCCTGCATCGCGAGCATGTCTTCCTCGGAATCGACTTCGAACGCCCAGTGCATGTCGAAGCTTTCCTTGCGCTTGAACCAGTCGGGATCAGCCGAGCCGGGCGCGTCGAAGAACGCGAGGAACTCGCCGTTGCCCATCTGGAAGAACAGGTGGAGGTAGGGATCGTCCTCGCCGGTGCCGGGCACGGCCTCGATCACCACGCCGGTGTAGTTGGTCAGGCCCAGGACGTCGCGATAAAACCAGATCGTCTGCTCTGCATCACGGCAGCGGTAAGCGGCGTGATGAACGCCCTTGATCGGGCGTGCTGCGGGGTGTGTAGCCATGTCGTCCACTCCTTGCTCGTGTTGTACGTTATCCGTCGCGAAGTGCGCCATGCACACGTTCAGGCAAGGGATTGTGCGTCGTCCACCGCCAGTTCGGCACCGGTCACCGACCGCGCGCCGGACGAGAGCAGGAAGCTCACCGCCCCGTCGAGGTCCTCGACAGGCATCAGGCGGCGGCGCGGCCAGCGAGCGGTTTCAAGACTTCCCTTTCCTGTTTGCTGCCCGGTCGGACCGGACCGTCCATCGCCTGCGCCTGGCATCGCCTTGCGTTCGACTCACTTACACCGCCGCACAATATCCGTCAATTTAATTGACGGTTATTGTATTCAATCTCCAGCTCCCGACGATACCGGAGCAAGCCTGCGCCCATCCGCGCGGCTTGACCGGCGGCCGCTTCACGGCTCCTTCGAAGTTCGAGCGGATGCGCCCTGGTTGGCCTGCAACCAAGCGGTCGGGAAAGACGCCAGGAAGGGGCGCATCCCGAAATGCAAGGCCGGACCTCCCCGGCGAGACAACGCGGCTGTGCTGCCTCGCCCGGATGATCCGGCCTTTTGGCTCAGTAATTGAACTTGAACTGCACGGCGATCGTGCGCGGTTCCTGGATGAACTCGGAGACGCCGCCGGTCACCGGCGTTGCGAAGGCTTGCGAAGCGGTAAGCTTGTTGGTCAGGTTCTTGCCGACCACGGCCAGTTCCCACCGCTTGTCGGAAGTGCGGATGCCCGCGCGAAGGTCGAACTTCTGGTAGGCCTTCTGCGCCATGACCGGGTTGTAGGTCTCTTCGAGGTAGGCGAAGCTGCGGAAGGTCATCGACCCGCTGGCGATGAAGTCCAGGCTATTGGTGAGCGGAAGGTCGGCGCTGAAGCCCACGTTGCCGCTCCACTTGGGCGAGCGGGTCAGCGGAAGACCGGCCCCGTTGAAGGTCGCCGAAGTGCAACTGGTCAGATTGTAGGGGCACACCGCGCCCTTGAAATCCAGGTACTTGCCGTCGAGGTAGGCGACCGCCGCGTTCAGGTCGATGCCGTCCATCAGCTTGATGCTGGCGTCAGCCTCGACACCCTGGCTGCGCGCCTTGCCCGCGTTGCCATAGACGAACCCGCCCGGTCCGAGCGGCAGACCCGTGACCGGATCGACCGGAACCTGGAACGACGACACCTGGAGGTTGCTGAAAGTCGAACGATAGAGCGCGATGTTCATGCGCAGGCGACGATCGAGCGCGGCAAGCTTGATGCCACCTTCCCACGTCTCGGACTTCTCGGGCGCGAGCACGAAATCGGCCATCGTGTTCGTCGCGATACCGCCAACGAAGCCACCGGCCTTCGAACCCTGGCCATAAGTCGCATAGATCATGATGTCGGGCGTGACGTCGTACTGGATGGTCGCCGACGGATCCCACTTGGTCTCCGAAATCCGGCCCGACAGCGGCGTGTTCAGGTAGGTCGGCGGAACGATGCCGGAATTTGCGCGAATCTCGCCGCCTGTCTTGCCTTCCCAGGTGTAGCGCAGGCTGCCAATCAGGCGCAGGCGCTCGGTCAGGTGCGCGGTCGCGCTGGCATAGGCCGACACGGTCTTGTCTTCCTGAGTGAACGCGCGAACCGACGTGCCGTTGAACGGACCGAATTTCAGCACGGTGTCCTGCGTCAGGTCATAGTCGTTGATATGACCGTAGATACCGACGATGTAATCGAGGAATCCGCCGGTCGGCGACGTCAGGCGCAGCTCCTGAGAGAGCTGGTTGAAGTATTCCCCGAAGCCGGACCCGAACAGCGGCGCGGGACCGAAGTCGGAATCGAGCCGCTTGTCATAGCTGTAGTGCGAATAGCCGGTGATCGAGGTCAGCGTGTGATCGCCGATGTCGAGATTGGCGGTGGCCTCCATCGTGAAGGTCCGCGTGTTGTCGTAGTCGGTGCCGACGTAGCCGGGGAACCCGCTGGTGGCGCGGTTAAGGTCCGGCTTGCCGGGAGTCGTCGTGCCGGCCTTGAGCTCGGCAGCGGTGGCGATGCTCTCGACCGCGTTGCCGGACAGGTCGACGTTGCCGCCTTCGACCTTGATCAGCAGGTTGGCGGGACCGCCGCTGTCGATCATCACCTGCGCGCGGCCGTAGAACGACTTGCGGCCCGGCTCCATTCCGCCCTGGATGGTGTTGGCCATGTAGCCGCCGTTGTCTTCGTACTGCGCGGCGATGCGGGCGGTGACGGTGTCGGAGATCGGGCCCGAAACCATGCCGTAGAGGCGCCAGCTGTTGTATTCGAACTCGTAGCTGCCCTCGAGCGAAGCGCGAAGGTCGTGCGTCGGCTTGGCGGTGATCACGTTGATCGCGCCCGCGCTGGTATTCTTGCCGACCAGTGCGCCCTGCGGGCCGCGCAGCACTTCGATACGCTCGACGTCGAGGAACGGCGCCTGGAACTGGCGCGCGTGACCGCCATAGAGACCATCGACGAACAGGCCGACGGTCTGGTCGAGAGCGAGGTCGCCCGGGGTCGAGCCGATGCCGCGAATGTAGAAGGCGTTGTTGCCAGGCGTCGTCTGGACCGAGAAGTTGGGGACGTAGCGGTCGAGCTCGGTGAAGTCCTTCACGCCCATGTCGGTGAGCTTCTCACCGCTGACGACCGCCATCGAGATCGGCACGTCCTGGACGTCCTGCACGCGCTTTTGCGCGGTCACGACGATCGCATTGGCGTCGGACTTGGCGTCGGACACCTGGTTCGCGTCCTTGCCCTGCGCCAGCGCGGGCGCGGCGGTAGCCGCGATCCCGACGAGGACCGCCGACATCGCGCTCGCGCGGGCAAAACCGGAGGTCTTGCAACCAGTAAGCTTCTTCATGACAACCTCTCCTGATCAACGGAGCCCCTGAGCTCCGAGATTGTTATATGCATGAAATTAGGGCTTTTTCTTCCGTGGCCTTTCCCACGGCAGCTTGACGGTGGTGGTAACCTGTACCCAGCCGCTACTGCGGCCGTATTGGGCATCGAGGCGCATGATCCAGCGATAGGCAAGGCGCGAAAAGAACGCAGCGGAGGCAACCGTTGCCGCCAGCGGAACCCACGAAGTTGGCCAGGCCTCGCCGGCGAGGAAGGTCTTGATCGCCCAGTAGCCCGCGAACAGATAGACGTGGATCGCAATCGTCCCGAGCACCGCGATGCGCAGGTAGGTCGCGGGCGTTCCCGGGAATGGGCTGGAGATGGCGGCTTCGACCTCGGGGTCGATCTGTGCCGATTGATCGTTCACGTCTCGTCTCCCCTTGGCTCAGAACGGCTTGGTGATGGCGAGGAACAACACGAGCATGGCCGAGACCATGACCGCCGGACTGGTGATCAGCAGGAACCACCAGTGCATGTGCACGGCGCGCTCGTAGCCCGCCCAGTCGCCGGTCGCGCGGAAGCGGTGCTTGGCCCCGCCGAAGTGCGCGAGGAAGTAGTCGGTGAACTCGATCGGGATGAACAGGCCGACCACGATCAGCAGCTTGAGCATCAGCCAGCCCACGCTCGAATCGAACCCGCCCGCCCAGAACAACAGCGGCCCGGTGATGAGGATCACGGGAAAGGCGATGTGCTCGTAGATCGCGCCCTGGTCGAAGCGCTCCATCACCCAGTTGCGCATGCGGATGATCTCGCCGTCTTCCGGATTGCGCCGCCAGGCCTTGAACACCGGGACGAGGTAGAAGGCGTAGCCGACAGACGTGCTCCATACCCAGACCATCACGGCCGTGAGGTGCACGAATTTGAGCTGCAGGTAGTGCTCGGTCAGAAAATTCCTGACAGCCTCGAGCATCGGGCAATTCCTCTCTCGCTTCCTGTTTCAGCGTTCAATACAGATTGCATACATGTTTGTAAATCTTATTGACAAATTTGTTGCGAATGAGGCAGGCGGCAAGAAACATGGAGAGAGCAATGCATCCGCTTTGGGACCAGCTTGAACGGGCCGCGAGCCTGCGCGGCGATCAACCCGCAGTCCGCTCGGGAAGCCAGGCGTTGAGCTGGCGCGAGGCGCTGGGCATGGCCGGGCGCATGGCGTGCGTGCTGTCCGGGAATGGCGTCCGCGACGGCGCGGGCGTCGCGCTCATATCGCCCAACAGCCTCGCCGGCCTCTTGCTGCCCTTTGCGGCGGAATGCGCGGGCGGAATGTTCGTCCCGCTCAACAACCGCCTGACGTGCGCAGAACTGGTCGAGCAACTGCTCGATTTCCGCCCCGCCCTGCTACTTGCCGCGCCCCCCTATGTCGACATCGCGCGCGAGGCGGCCGCGATCGCCGGCGTTCCGGTCATGCTGCTGGGCGACGTTGCCGAGGGTGACGAGCCCCGCTTCGATTCGCTGGCCGCAGACGCCGAGCCACTTGCGCCGTGCGGGATTTCTCGGGACGCCCCGGTCGCGATCTACTATACCGGCGGGACCACCGGCCGCGCCAAGGGCGTGATCCTCACATCGGACCGGCTGGCGATGAACGCGCTGCAATGGGCCCACGCGGTTGGTGCCCGGCAGGACGAGCACCTGCTCGTCGTCGCGCCGATGTTCCACATGGTGGCGGGACTCAACTGCATCATTGCGGCGGTATTGGCGTGCGACCTCACGATCCTCGACCGGTTCACCCCGGCGGGCACGCTCGATGCAATCAGCAAACTGAAGGTCACGAACCTGGCGATGGTCCCGGCGATGATTGAAATGCTGTTCGCCGAGCCAGGATTCGCCGGCCATGACCTGTCAAGCCTGAGGATCCTGACCTACGGCGGATCACCGATCTCGCAGCCGACGCTCGCCGCGACGCTCGAGAACTTCCCCGGCGTGCGGCTCTACCAGGTCTATGGACAGACCGAAGGCGGTCCCACGGTCAGCATTCTCGGCCCCGAATGGCACACGCTCGACCCGGCCCATGCAGGAAGGCTGCATTCGGCGGGCAAGCCGCTGGCGCTGACCGCGATCCGGATCATTCGACCCGACGGCAGCGCGTGCGACCGCGGCGAAACGGGCGAGATCCTGGTGCGTGGACCGGCGGTGTCGCCCGGCTACTGGAACCGGCCAGAGGAAACCGCCGCCGCCTACCGCGACGGCTGGTTGCACACTGGTGATGCGGGGTACCTCGACGGCGACAGCTTCCTGTTCATCGTCGACCGCATCAAGGACATGATCGTCTCCGGCGGCGAGAACGTCTACCCCGCCGAGGTCGAGCGCGTCATCGTCCTGCATCCCGCGGTCCGCGATTGCGCGGTGATCGGCATTCCCAGCGAGCGCTGGGGCGAAGCGGTGCATGCGATCGTCCGGCTCGAAGACGGCGCGCGCGCCGACGAGGCCGTGATCATCGCGTTCTGCCGCGAGCACATCTCCGCGTTCAAGTTGCCGCGCAGCGTCGAGTTCCGCGAAGCGCCGTTCCCGCTCACTGGCGCCAACAAGGTCGACAAGCGCGCCTTGCGCAAGGATCATGCCGGCACCTCCGCCAACTGATCCGGCAGCCCGGTGTTGCACGGCGCATCCGGTGCTGCGATAGGCCAAGGCTGCAACAGGTCCGGGACGATCGAGGAAGTGTTGAAGCACGACATCCTGATGATGAACCTCCTTTCGGCGGTCTACTGGTTCGACGAGGCGCTGCAGGCGAAGCTTGAGGCCGGCGGCTACCCCGGCATCAGCCGGACGCAGTCGCTGCTGCTCGCCAACATCGCCGCGGGCGAGCACCGCGCGATCCGGATTGCGAGCAACCTGGGCGTATCGCGCCAGGCCATCAGCCAGATCCTGGCCGACATGGAAGCGCGCAACATCGTCAGCGTCTCGGCCGACCCCGACGACAAGCGCGCAAGGATCGTCGACTTCCATCCGAGCACCGGCGACCTGCGCAAAATCGCTGCGGCGATTCTCGGTGAATTGGAAGCCACCGTTGCCGAGCGCATCGGCAAGGCGCGCTTCCAGACCATGCGCGAAGCGCTGGCGTCGGACTGGGGCGAACCGCCCCGGCCCTAGTGGGATACACAATGGTCAAGAAATTTGACAATTCGTTGAATTTCGTCTGGATCGGCCGCGATCCAGATCGCCATATCCAGGAGAGGAAACCGATGAACTTCGACCTGCCCGCCGACCTCGTCGCCTATCTCGCCGAACTCGACGACTTCATCGCCCGCGAGATCAGGCCGCTCGAGGAGAGGGACGACAACATCCGCTTCTTCGACCACCGCCGCGAATGGGCGCGTACCGACTTCGAGAACGAGGGCCTTCCACGCCACGACTGGGAGGAGCTGCTCGCCGAAGCGCAGAAGCGCGCCGACGCGGCCGGGCACTGGCGCTTCTCCGCGCCCAAGAAATACGGCGGAAAGGACGGCTCGAACCTGTGGATGGCGGTGATCCGCGACCACTTCACCCAGATGGGGCTGGGCCTGCACAACGACCTGCAGAACGAACACTCGATCGTCGGCAACTTCCCGTTCGTCAACATGTTCGAGCACTTCGGCACCGAGGAACAACAGAAGGAATTCATCCTCGGCGGATTCGAGCGCACGCGCCGCGTCGCCTTCGGCCTGACCGAGCCGCACCACGGCTCGGACGCCACGCACATGGAGACGCGCGCGGTGCGCGAGACGCGCGACGGAGTGCCCGGCTGGCGCATCGACGGCGAAAAGATGTGGATTACCGGCATGCACGTCGCCACGCACTGTGCCGCCTTCTGCCGCACCGCGGGCAACGATGGTGACGCCAAGGGCATCACCTGCCTGCTCGTCCCCGCGGGCACGCCGGGCATGGTGGTCGACGAGTACATGTGGACCTTCAACATGCCGACCGACCACCCGCGCATGCATTTCGAAAACTGCTGGGTGCCCGAAGACGCGATGCTCGGGCCGGAGAACGGCGGGCTCGCCATCGCGCAGAGCTTCGTCCACCAGAACCGCATCCGCCAGGCGGCCAGCTCGCTGGGAGCTGCGACCTATTGCATCGAGGAATCGGTCAAGTACGCGCGGGCGCGCAAGCCGTTCGGCGAGGAACTGGCCAGGAACCAGGCGATCCAGTTCCCGCTGGTCGAGCTCGCCACCCAGTGCGAGATGCTGCGCATGCTGATCTACAAGACCGCGTGGCAGATGGACCGCATGGAGCACAAGCAGGTCGAGCGCGAGCTTTCCGACAAGATCTCGATGTGCAACTACTGGGCGAACCGGCTGGTCTGCCAGGCCGCCGACCGCGCGATGCAGGTCCACGGCGGCATCGGCTATTCGCGCCACAAACCGTTCGAGCA
>JAJXVK010000013.1 GCA_021782155.1 Pseudomonadota bacterium | reverse complement strand
TACCAGGCCAAGGAACTGCTGGCCAAGTTCGGCGTGAATATCCCCGCGGGCTATCCGGCGCTGACCGTCGAGGAAGCGGTCGAAGGCGCGAACAAGCTTCCCGGGCCGCTTTACGTGGTCAAGGCGCAGATCCACGCCGGCGGGCGCGGCAAGGGCAAGTTCAAGGAACTGGGCGCCGATGCCAAGGGCGGCGTGCGGCTCGCCAAGTCGCTCGACGACGTGAAGGCCGACGCGGCCGAGATGCTCGGCAACACGCTGGTGACCGTGCAGACCGGCGCCGCGGGCAAGCAGGTCAACCGCCTCTACATCACCGACGGCGTCGACATCGCCGAGGAATACTACCTCGCGCTGCTGGTCGACCGTGCTTCGGGCCGCGTCGCCATGGTCGTGTCGACCGAGGGCGGCATGGACATCGAGGAAGTCGCGCATTCGACGCCCGAGAAGATCACCACAATCACCATCGACCCGGCGCAGGGCTTCATGCCGCACCACGGCCGCGCGGTGGCATTCGCGCTCAAGCTTTCGGGCGACCTCAACAAGCAGGCGCAGAAGCTGGCAAAGCAGCTCTATGACGCCTTCATGGCGCTCGACTGCGCGATGCTCGAGATCAACCCGCTGGTGGAAACCAAGCCAGATTCTTCCGGGGCCGCCAAGCTGCTCGTCCTCGACACCAAGATGAGCTTCGATTCGAACGCGCTCTACCGCCACCCCGACGTCTTCGCGCTGCGCGACGAGACCGAGGAAGACCCGGCCGAGATCGAAGCCTCGAAGTACGACCTCGCCTACATCAAGCTCGACGGCAACATCGGTTGCATGGTGAACGGCGCCGGCCTCGCCATGGCGACGATGGACATCATCAAATTGAACGGCGCCTTCCCCGCGAACTTCCTCGACGTCGGCGGCGGCGCCACCAAGGAAAAGGTGACCGAGGCGTTCAAGATCATCCTGTCCGACCCGGCGGTCGAGGGCATCCTCGTCAACATCTTCGGCGGGATCATGAAGTGCGACATCATCGCCGACGGCATCGTCGCGGCGGCCAAGGAAGTGAACCTGTCGGTTCCGCTGGTCGTTCGCCTCGAAGGCACCAACGTGGAGAAGGGCAAGGAAATCCTCGCCACCTCGGGCCTGCCGATCGTTCCCGCGAACGACCTGGGCGACGCGGCCAGGAAGATCGTCGCCGAGGTCAGGAAGGTCGCCTGACCGGGCGCTTCACCTCGCTGATCGAGACACGAAGGGGCGCCCGGGAAACCGGCGCCCCTTTTCGTTGTGCCGCGCCGTGCCGGACGCAGGCGCGCCAAGCCGCCACCGCGCATTTGTGAGGGGTTGACCTCGCGAGCACCCCGCGCAATGCCCTTTGGCGCAAAGACGCGTTAACCGGACGATTAAGATAGGTTGACGTTTACGTAAACGCTAAGTATGCGGCCATCCAGCCGTTTGAGAACACATACCGGAAAGGCCTGAAGCACATGAAAGCCCTGGTCTGCGTGAAGCGCGTGATCGACTACAACGTGAAGCCGCGAGTTAAGTCCGACGGCACGGGGGTCGACCTCGCCAACGTCAAGATGAGCATGAACCCGTTCGACGAGATCGCGGTCGAGGAAGCCATCCGCCTGAAGGAAAAGGGCGTGGTGACCGAGATTATCGCGCTGTCGGTCGGCCCGCAGAAGGCGCAGGAAACGCTGCGCACCGCCCTCGCGATGGGCGCGGACCGCGCGATCCTGGTGCAGACCGATGACGAGGTCGAGCCGCTGGCGGTCGCCAAGATCGTCAAGGGCGTGGCCGGGGAAGAGGCTCCGGGCCTCATCATCACCGGCAAGCAGGCGATCGACGACGATTCGAACCAGGTCGGCCAGATGGTCGCCGCGCTGATGGGCCGTCCGCAGGGCACCTTCGCCAACGAAGTGACCGTGGAAGGCGATTCGGTCGTCGTGAAGCGCGAGGTCGACGGCGGTCTGGAAACGGTGAAGCTGGCGCTTCCCGCGATCGTGACCACCGACCTGCGCCTCAACGAGCCGCGCTATGCCTCGCTGCCCAACATCATGAAGGCGAAGTCCAAGCCGCTCGCGACCAAGGCTCCGGGCGACTACGGCGTCGACACCGCGCCGCGGCTCAAGACGCTCAAGGTCAGCGAACCGCCAGTGCGTTCGGCCGGCATCAAGGTGCCCGACGTCGACGCGCTCGTCGCCAAGCTCAAGGAAATGGGAGTCGCCTGAGGCGGCCCGTCCCCACCCCCGTTCGTGCTGAGCTTGTCGAAGCACTGCACTTCTTGCAGCGGGGCGTGAGGCCCGAAAAACAAAGCGGCCCTTCGACAAGCTCAGGGCGAACGGTTTTGGGGGAAACCCCGGAGGAACGCAGAAATGAAAACTCTTGTTTGGGTCGAACACGACAACGCCTCGGTCAAGGATGCCACGCTGGCCGTCGTCACTGCCGCATCGAAGCTGGGTGAAGTGCACCTGCTGGTCGCGGGCAAGGGCTGCGGCGCGGTGGCCGAGGAAGCCGCGAAGATCGAAGGCGTGGGCAAGGTCCACCTGGCCGACGACGCGGCTTACGAACACGCGCTGGCCGAGAACGTCGCGCCGCTGATCGCGGACCTGATGGGCCACCACGACGCCTTCCTCGCGCCCGCCACCACCACCGGCAAGAACATCGCGCCGCGCGTCGCCGCGCTGCTCGACGTGATGCAGATCTCCGACATCCTGTCGGTCGAGGGCGAGAAGACCTTCACCCGCCCGATCTATGCGGGCAACGCCATCGCCACGGTCGAATCGACCGACGCCAAGCTCGTCATCACCGTGCGCGGCACCGCCTTCGCCAAGGCCGCCCCCACCGGCGGTTCGGGCGTGGTCGAGGCGGTCTCGGGTCCGAGCGATGCCGGCACCAGCAGCTTCGTCGGCAGCGAACTCGCCAAGAGCGAGCGCCCCGAACTGACCAGCGCCAAGATCATCGTCTCGGGCGGCCGCGCGCTGAAGGACAGCGAGACCTTCAAGCAGGTGATCTTCCCGCTCGCCGACAAGCTGAACGCAGGCGTGGGGGCGAGCCGCGCGGCGGTCGACGCGGGCTACGTGCCCAACGACTACCAGGTCGGCCAGACCGGCAAGATCGTGGCCCCCGAAGTCTACATCGCGGTCGGCATCTCGGGCGCGATCCAGCACCTCGCCGGCATGAAGGATTCCAAGACCATCATCGCCATCAACAAGGACGAGGACGCCCCGATCTTCCAGGTCGCCGACATCGGCTTGGTGGCGGACCTGTTCAACGCCGTGCCGGAGCTGACCGGCAAGCTCTGACGCGCGTTACAACGCCGAACACCAAGAGGGCCTCGCGGTGACGCGGGGCCCTTTTTCGTTTTGGCGAAGCAAGTCTCAGGAAATGAGTGCATTTTCATCGTGCACGCGTTGCGGTGTAGCGCTAAGCTAATGGCATGAGCCTGCCACATCCGAGAACTTGCGCATTGCTCGCGGGCGCCTTCACACTGATCGCAATGCCTGTGCTGGCGAGTGCGAAAGCGCAAACCTACGACATGAATCCCGCAGGGCCGTGGGACATCGACTATTCAAAGGACAGCTGCAATCTGCTGAGGACATTCGAGGACGCCGACGGCCGCGAACTCACGCTACGCCTTGAGCGCTTTGGCCCCCACGAATCATTCACCGCCACTATCATTGGCGAACCGGCTTCGAGTTCCAGCATTTTGGTGGATACGGCGATGCAATTCATACCCGGCGGCCAGCCGAATATCCGTCGCCAGTCTTTCACAGGTCATCAGGCGATAGCTGGCAAGAACGTCCCGATCGTTATCTTTGGTAGTGTCAAGTTGCAGGGCAGCAACGAAGTCGCTGGCGACCCGAACGCTAGACGGATCGATCCGCCGCCAGCCGAAATTGCAGCGATGACTTCGGTGTCGATCACTTTGAACAATCCAGAGCGCCACGTCGTCCTGCACACGGGATCGCTTGGCTCTGTTATCGAGGCGGTCGACAAATGCACCGCCGAACTGGTCACGCATTGGGGGTTGGACCCGACAGTGCAGTCAAGCCTCAAACCGCCCGCGCCGAAGGGCAATCCAGGCTCATGGGTGACCGTGTCAGACTATCCGATTGCTGCCCTCAGGCAGGGGCAAAGTGGGTTGGTTCATTTCCGGCTTATGATCGACGCTGCCGGAAGCATTTCCGATTGCCTCGTGCAGGACGTTGTGCCGCCCGAGTACTTTTCCAAGATCACCTGCGCGGCACTCAAGAAGCGTGCACATTTCAAGCCCGCGGTAGACGCCAATGGCACTCCCCATGCCAGCTATTGGCTCAATACCGTCCGCTACGTCGCTTTTCCTTAGTACCGATATCCAGCGTCAAAAACCGGCTGAACGGATCGCCCGCGCGGTAGTCCGCGAAGGGCCCGCACTCCACGAACCCCTCGCTCGCATAGAGCCCCAGCGCGGGTTCGAACGCCTCGCCGCTTCCGGTCTCCAGGCTCACCCGCGCATAGCCCCGCGCTCGCGCCTCGGCGATGAGGTGGCGCAGCATCGCGCGGCCCGCGCCCTTGCCGCGGTATGCGGGGCTCGCGCGCATCGACTTGAGTTCGCCGTGGCGTGGGTCGAGCTGCTTGAGCGCGCCCATCGCCGCCAGCGTCTCGCCGTCCCATGCGGTGTAGAAGCTCACGCCGGGCGCGCGCAGGTGCTCGACCGGCAGCGCGTGGATCGATTCGGGCGGCGAATGCTCGTGCATCGCGTCGAGGTGCAGCGCCACCAGCGCGCGCACCACCTCGCGCGTCAGGTCGTCTTCCTCGATACGGTAGGCAATCATTCGGCGCGTTCCCAAACCGGTTTCATCTGCTATCGCCTCGCCCCATGACACTGACAAGCGAGAAGCGCTGGTCCATCGCCATCCACGGCGGCGCGGGGACCATGCGGCCCGAGATCATGGATGAAACCATGCAGGCGGACTACAAGGCCGCGCTAAGCGCCGCGCTCGATGCAGGCGTGGCGGTGCTCGAGGCTGGCGGCAGGGCGATGGACGCGGTGACGGCGGCGGTGATCGCGCTCGAGGACGACCCGCACTTCAACGCGGCGCGCGGCGCGGTGTTCACCTACAACGGCATCAATGAGCTCGACGCGGCGGTGATGGACGGGCGCACCCGCGCGGCGGGGGCGGCTTCCGGCCTGCGCCACGTCAGGAACCCCGTCACGCTCGCGCGCGCGGTGATGGAGGCAGGGCCGCACGTGTTCCTCTCGGGCGCGGGGGCCGAGGAATTCGGGCGCGACCACGGGATCGAGACCTGCGATCCCGACTGGTTCGCCACGCCCGAGCGCTGGCGACAGCTAGAGGAACTGAAGGCGAAGAAGCTCGGCTGGTTCGACGTCGACCTCAAGTACGGCACCGTCGGCGCGGTCGCGTGCGATGGCGAAGGCCACGTCGCCGCCGCCACCTCGACCGGCGGGCTGACGGGCAAGCGCTGGGGCCGCATCGGTGATTCGCCGGTGATCGGCGCGGGGACTTATGCCGACGACCGTTCCTGCGCGGTCTCGGCCACCGGGGCGGGCGAATTCTTCATCCGCGAGGGCGTGGCGCACGAGATCGGCGCGCGCATGCGGCTGGCGGGCGAGAGCGCGCAACAGGCCGCTGACACGGTGATCGGCGAGGTCGGCGCGCTCGGCGGCGACGGCGGGGTGATCGTCGCCGCGCCCGACGGCAGCACCGCCTTCGCCTTCAACACGCCGGGCATGTACCGCGGCCGCGCCGACAGCACAGGCTTGCGCGAAGTGGCGATTTTCGCCGCCCGCCATTAGTTTCAAAACGGACTAATTTCTTGACTCCCCGGCAGGAGCGGCCCAGACCCTTGCCGCTCCGGAGCCGAGAGAGAAACCGGGTTGCCCGACCCCGCGGCGCGAAAACGGACGGACCGACAGGGGTCGTCCGCAAACGGGAGACTTGCAGCATGAAAGCCTATCGCATCGCGGCCTGCGCCGCGCTCGCACTGGTCATGTTCACCGGACGGCCCGCGCGGGCCGATGATTATCCGCTGAAGGGCGGCGAATATATCGATATCGCGATGATCACCGTCGATGACGGTCACAACCTCGATTACGCCAGGTTCCTCGCCGACATGTGGCGCAAGCAACAGGACTTCGCGTGGAAGCAGGGCTGGATCACCGGCTACGAGGTCGATGCCAATGTCGACAAGCGTCCGGGCGAACCGGATCTCTATCTGATCAGGCGGATGAAGATGATTCCCGATGGTGCGGAGCAGGAGCGGCGCAACGACGCGTTCAATGCCTACGTGAAGTCAACCGATGCGCAGATGGAAGCCGCATCGGGCGAGCGCGCCAAGTATCGCCATGTCATGGGCTCGATGCTGCTCCAGAAGATGGAGTTCAAGGACAAGTAGACCGCGCTGCGCGGTACGCCTCCGGCCCGGTCGAATCTCCGGACATTCGCTGGACATGGCGGGGTGCCGCGCACCGGCCGCGTCCGCGCGCCCGGCAAGCGAACGACGGTCCCTCCGCGAGGCTCATTCCGGCGGCAGACCAAGCTCGGCATTCAGCGCATCGAGCGCCTCGCTGAGGTGGATGCCGGCCAAGTGCATTTCGAAATCGTCCACAAGCCTCAGCGCGATGACGACGAGGTCCCTCGCAGCCTCCGCCGCCATCCCCCGGCACGGTTCGACGGACCCTGCCCTGCGCTTCCAGGGCCGCTGGGTACTTTTCACCGCCATGACCTCCCCGACCATCCATTTTGGTTATCTTCTGCCATGTCTGCATCATGTCGCCACGGCCTGAAGTCAAGGGCTGTCAGGTCACCAGGCCGGCGCTTTTTGGTCGGCGCCGCCGCCCGGTGCCGTGCGACGGGCTCAGCTGAACTTGTCGGCCTTGCGCTGGCCGAAACGCATGCCGCGTTCCAGCCGCGCGCGCAATTGGGTGTAATAGGCCTCGAGGAAGGCGCGCTCGTCGCCCTCGCCTGGGTCCCAGCCGATCTTCGCGGCGATCGTCATCGCCACTTCGCGCAGCGAATCGGGCCGGTCGTCTCGCAGCACACGTTCGAGCACCTGGAGCTCGTATTCCCCATAGACCGCGAGTTCTTCGTCGCCGAAACGGTATGCGGCACCGGTCGTTTCGCTTCGCCCAACGGCGGCGGCGCCAAGGCTCATCGCCTGTTCCAGCCTGTGGCGCGGCGCCTCGACCACCCAGGTTCCGGCAATGATGTCGCCGCAGCGCAGCCGGTCGCGGTTGAAGAACGGGAAGAACACGAAGACCGCGAACCAGATGAAACCGGCCCACCCGGCGAGCGTGGTGTCGCCGCCGTCGTAGGAACTGGCGACGAACACGATCGGCATGAACAGCTCGATGTCGCGCACGATGTTGCGCGCGATCACCGCCTCGGTGGTCAGCCGCCCGCCGTCGCGGCTGGCCACGCGCAGGCCGGTCATCCGCTTGCCCGGCGTCGCGCCGCGCGGACCCAGCTCGAAGAACAGGAACCACGCGTTGCGGAACAGGAACATGGCCACGATCCACACCACGACGAGGAACTGGATGGCGTGATCGAAGGCGCCGCCCGCCTTGTCGAGGTCCTTCATCTGCACACCCATCGCCTGCGCCACAGCGGCGAGTCCCCAGGTCGTGAGCGCCATCGCCAGCGAGATCAGGAACAGGTCGATCAGCAGCGCGGCGGCGCGGTTGCCGCGATGGCCGAGCACGAGGTTCAGCACCACGCCTTCGGGCGTCACCACGCTGCGGCGCCGGTCCTGCCTGTCGCGCGAGGCCAGGCGCGCGGAGGGGACGGAGCGGCTGGCCATCACGCGCCTTCCGGCAAGGTGTGGTCGCGGCGCCATGCGAACAGGTAGCCCGTCCAGAACACCAGCATCAGCCCGCCGATCGCGAGCCGGCCGAAAGTGTCGTTGACCAGCTGGCGCGCGAAGGCCTCCAGCATGGCGGCGACCACCAGCATCAGCACCACGCCCGCCATGACCTGAGCCGAGCGGCGTCCCGCGGCGGCGGCGGCGGCGAGCACCGGCTGTTCGCCGGGAAAGGCCATCGAGCGGCCGATATGCACCCCCGCCCCGCCCGCCAGCAGGATCGCGTAGAGCTCGGTCGTGCCGTGGACCGCGATCCATCCGGAAAAGTCGAACAGCAGGCCCTGCCCCTGGTACAACCAGATCATCGCCCCCAGCGTCGCGGTGTTCTGCACCAGCAGCATCAGCGTGGGCAGCCCCAGCGCGAAGCCCAGCGCGAAGGCGAGAATCGAGACCTGCGCATTGTTGCTGAACAGGTAGGCGCCGAACATGGCGAGCCCGCTCTCCCCCCGGTTGCCGAACAGCGTCGCGCGGAGCACGGCGCGGCTCGCCCCGGGCACGCGCGTATCGGCGAACTGGGTGGGGACGAGTGCGTAGTACCAGTCGGTGTTCGCGCGCACGAGCAGCCAGCCGACCAGAACGCCGGCCAGCATCGTCACCAGCGCGATTGCGACGTCGAGCTTCATCGCCCTGACCGATGCGCCCCAGCCGCCGCCGAGGAAGCGCCGCAACCACGAGGCGAGCGAGGCGCGCGGGCCATAGACCTGGAACCAGGCGCGCTGGACCAGCGCATCGAGGTAATCGAGCGTCGCCGCGTCGAGCGACATCTCGCGCGCGATCGACAGGCTCGATGCGGCGTTGCGATAGAGCGCGGGCAGCGCCATCAGGTCGTCGTCCGAGATGCCGCGCAGGCGCCCCTTCTCCATCCGCGCGACCACGTCTTCCAGCCGCGTCCAATCGGCTTCGCGCTCGAGCCGGAAGCGATCGGAGCGCAGCGCCGCGTCCTCGGCCGCGGCGACCTCGCGCACCGCCTTGCCGCCGAACCAGCCGGTGACGCGTCCGGCGAGGGCGGAGACGGGCCGCGTGCTCATCCGATGCTCCCTTCGCGCTTGACCGAAAGATAGGCATCGAGCAGCCGCGTGCCGAACTCGGCGAAGGGCGCCTCGACCACGCGCACACCCATCTGGCGCAGCCGCTGGAGCACGATCGCGCGCTGGCGCTGGAGCGTGGTGGCGGTCACCGCCATCGCCACCGCCTGAAGGCTGGCGGGCTCCTGCGCGGCGAGCCCGGCCAGCTCGGCGTCGGCCAGCACCACGAACAGCACGCGGTGGCGCTCGACCAGCCGGCCGACGTTCTCGATCATCAGCTCGGCGCTGGTGGGGTCGGTGAACTCGGAGAACAGCACGACGAGGCTGCGGCGCTGGAGCCTTGCGGAGAGCGTGGAGAGCGCCAGCGTGAAGTTGGGCTCCTCGGCATGGTAGTCGAGCCCCGCCGCCGCGCTCTGCAGGCGGTGGAACTGGCGGCTGCCCGAAACGAACGGGGTCGAGACCTGCGGGTGGGCGGCAAAGCCGAACAGGCTCACGCGGTCGCCCGCGCGCAGCGCGACATAGGCGGTGGTGAGCGCGGCGGTCACCGCGCGGTCGATGCGCGGCAGGCCTTCGACCGGCTCGCACATCGCCGCGCCGCAATCGAAGGCGAACACGATCTGGTTGTTGCGTTCGGTCTCGTATTCCTTGGCGTAGAGGCGGCCATGGCGCGCCGAGCTTTTCCAGTCGATGCGGCGGCGGTCCATGCCCGGCTCGTAGTCGGCGAGCGCCTCGAACTCGGTGCCTTCGCCGCGGATGCGCCGGGCGATCAGGCCGAACTGTGCGTCGCGCAGGAAGATCTGCAGCGCCGGGCTCTTGACCGGCGAGATGTCGGGCCAGATGCGGATCGCGCCGCCGACCGGGCGGCTGGCGATGCGCGTCGCAAGGCCCAGCGGCCCGTTCCAGCGCAGCCACAGCCGCGAGATCTCGCCCGTCCCGCGCCGCACGGGCGAGAGCGTCGCGGTGCCGCTCCACACGCCCTGGTCGGGAGTGAGCGCGATCTCTGCCCGCCCGCCCGGCGCGAGTCGCGGGTCGAGCCCGACCGCGACGACGGGCTTCGCATCGCCGTATTTCCCTGCGATCTCCGCCAGCACGGTGAGGCGTGTCTCCTGCCCGACCTCGGCGTCGGACGGGGCGATCAGGCGCAGGTCCGCCAGCTGCCCGGCGAAAGCCGCGTCGAGCAGCACCAGCAGCAGCAGCGCCGCCCCCAGCGCGGGCGCGACGATCCACGCCCCCGGCGCCAGCGCGCCGACCAGCAGCGCGACCGGCGCGAAGCCCGCGATCACTATCGTCGCGCGCGGGCTGGGGGTGAAGAGGGGCAGGGCGATGCGCACCGCTTCGCTACCTCGGCGCTTCGGTCTGCGTGACGAGGTCGGCGACGATCGCCTCGACCTCCTTGCCCTCGATCTCGGCCGCCGGGCTCAGCAGCATGCGGTGCCTGAGCACCGCGGCGGCGAGCGCCTTGACGTCGTCGGGGATGACGTAGTCGCGCCCGTCGAGCGCTGCCCGCGCCCGCGCCGCCCCGGCCAGCAGCACAGCAGCGCGCGGGCTTGCGCCCGAAGACAGGTCGGGATTGTCGCGCGTCGCGCGCACAAGCCGCACGATGTACTGCGTCACCGCCTCGGACAGCGTGACCGAGGCGATCGCGGCCGAGGCGGCGGCGATCGTGTCGCCGCCCGCGACGGGCGCGAGGCCCAGCTCGGCCGGGCTCCGCGCACGCCTGCCTTCGCCATAGAGCGTCACGATCCGCGCTTCCTCGGCTTCGTCGGGATAGGGCACCAGCAGCTTGAACAGGAAGCGGTCAAGCTGCGCTTCGGGCAAGGGATAGACGCCCTGGCTTTCGATCGGGTTCTGCGTCGCCACCACCATGAAGCGCGGCGGCAGCGCGTGGGCCTCGCCATCGAGTGTGACGCGCCGTTCCTGCATCGCCTCGAGCAGCGCGGCCTGCGTCTTGGGGGGCGTGCGGTTGATCTCGTCGGCCAGCAGCAACTCGCGGAAGATCGGCCCGCGCGTCAGGGTGAACTGGCTGGTCTGGAAGTTGAACAGGTTCGAGCCGAGGATGTCGCCGGGCATCAGGTCGGGGGTGAACTGGATGCGCCCGAAGTCGAGCCCCAGCGCGGTGGCGAAGCACTGCGCGAGGAAGGTCTTGGCGGTGCCCGGCGGGCCTTCGAGCAGCACGTGTCCCGAAGCGAACAGCGCGATCAGCAGGTGGTCGAGCACCTCGTGCTGGCCGACCACGGCCTTGCCCACCTCCTCGCGGATCGCCTGCGCGAGCGCGCGGACCTGCTCGAGGCCTGCGGCGGCTGGAATGTCGTTCACGTAAGGGCCCTTTCGATCGAATGGAGCGTTGCCGCGCGGCGCGCGACCTCGAGGGGATTGCGCGCCGCGCGCAAGGCGGCGGCGGCCTGGGAGAATTTCGGTCCGGCGACCCCGCGCGCGTCCTGCACACGGTCGATCGCCGCCTCGATGTCGGCGCCGGCCCTTCCGCGCCGCAGCCCGAGCGCGGCGGCGAGCCGGTCGCGCGAAGCGTCGGCGTAGGGCGCGCTCACGAGGTGAATGCGGCCAGCGCGGCGGATCAGTCCGGCGCTGTTGGAGACCAGCGCGGTCTTGCCCGGCGCGATCGCGCGCGCGGCGGCGCGCGGCGGGCCGAAGCGGTTGAACGCGCGCCAGCCCACCGCGAAAGCGGCGAGCAGCAGGCAGATCGTCGCGGCGACGAAGGGCGGGTTGAAGGCGAGGTCGAGCAGGCTGCGCGTGTGCGCGAAGCCGTTCAGCGTAAGGTCGAACGCGACCGGCTGGTCCGGATCGGTCTCGCTCGCGGCGATCAGGCGCTGCGCCATCAGCGCGGTGCGCTCGTCAGCGAGGCCCCAGTTATCGAGCAGGTCCGGCTCGAACACGAAGATCACCGGGTAGATGCGCTGGTCGGCGCTGTCGTTCGTGCCGGGCACCCCGGCGAAATCCTCGAGGTCTGGATAATGGCCCTTGTCGCGGACATAGGCGGCGAGGATGCGTCCGTCGGGCGCCTTGACCAGCGGCACCAGGTTCGTGCCCCGGCCCGAAAGCACCCGCTGCGGTGCGGGCAGGGGGCCGCCGGCATGCGCGGTGCGCCAGCCGGTGGCGGTGCCCTTGGCCGGCTTGTCGATGCTCACCAGGATATCGTCGTAGAAGCCGCGCCATTCGGGCGTCCCTGCGCCGTCGAGCGTTACCCAGCCGCGTTTCGCCTTGTCGCTCCGGCTCTTCGCCGCGAGCCACTTGGGCGCGACGATCAGCGTCGCACCGACATAGCGCCGCGCGAGCACGATGCGCTGCAGTTCGGCGCCATCGGCGCCCATCGGCGGGGTCAGCACCAGCAGGCCGGGGTGGTAGAGCTGGCCCTCGTTGCGGATGCGGTCGACCCCACGGCCCTGCGCCTCGAGCATGGCGGCGAGCCCGGCGAAGCCGTTCAGCCCCTTGCCGCCGACATGGCCGCCGCCGTCGTTGGCATTGCCGCCGGTGCTCTGCGACAGAAGGTAGAGCAGCGCGACGAAGGCCAGCGCGCCGACCAGCACCAGCCCCAGTACCGCGCCGCGCCCGAAGGCGGCGGGGTTGCCCGCCTGCTCGCCGCTCATTCCCGGCCTCCGAAGTTGGCGAGCGCAAAGTCGGCATAGGCCGAGCGAGCGCGGCTCCAGTCCTCGGCGGAGAGCCCGCGCAGCGCGAACAGCGAGCGTTCCACTTCGCCCGCGATCACCGCGAAGGCCAGGCGCGCGCGGTCCGGCAGCGGCTCGATCCGCCCGATCTCGCGCGCGGTGGTCGACGGACTGAGCCATTCGGGCCGGGCCGAGGCGATATGCGCGACGCTGCGCTGAAGCAGCAGGTGCGCGGCCTCGCCGAAGCGGCCTTCGGCGGCGAGCCGGTCGGCATCCTCGAGCAGCGCGAGCGCGGTGCCCTCACCGGGCGACCAGTCCTGCGCCGCCGCCGGCGGGCGGGCGCGGCGCGCGGCGAGCCAGGGGCGCAGCAGCATCCACGCGATCCACAGCGCGCCCGCCAGCGCGGCCAGCGCCAGCGCGATCTCGATGCCGCTCCAGTGGACCCCGATCGCGCGCAGCAGCGGCGCGAAGATCGATTCGATCAGGTGCCCGACCGGGGCGAGCAGGTCGGCCAGCCAGCGCCCCAGCGTCTTGAGCCATTCGGGCCATACCGGCTGGGCGGGCGACTTCTCGGGCACGGGCGCGAACTGGATGTCGCCCATGCCGCGCATCGCCCGCCAGGCCTGCGCCCCGGCGGTGCCGCTCGTTTCGATGGCCGCTTGTGTCCCGCTCACCCGGCGGTGGTTGCATGCGGATGGTTACGAAACAAGCACCGCTCCGCACCGAAGCGGACAAATCGCCGTGGTCAGGGGCGCACGCGCTCCTGCGGGTAGGTGCCGAGCATGCGCAGGTCCTTGCAGTGGAACGCCAGCTCTTCCATCGCGCGGTCGACTCGCGGGTCGCCCGGCGCGCCGACGATGTCGGCATAGAACGCGGTCGCGGCGAAGCTCGCGCCCTTCTGGTAGCTTTCCAGCTTGGTCATGTTGACCCCGTTGGTGGCGAAGCCGCCCAGCGCCTTGTAGAGCGCGGCGGGGATGTTCTTCACCTCGAACACGAAGGTGGTCATCGCCGGGCCCTCGATCGTGGCGGGGTCGCGCGGCCGCTTCGCCAGCACCACGAAGCGCGTGGTGTTGTCGTGCGCGTCCTCGACGTTCTCGGCGATGATCTTGAGGCCATAGAGCTCGGCGGCGATTCGCGGCGAGATCGCGCAGGCCCGCGCATCGCCCTGCTCCTTGACGAAGGCGGCCGCACCGGCGGTGTCGGCATAGGCCATCGGCACGATCCCGCGCGCGCGCAGGTAGCCGCGCGTCTGTCCCAGCGCCTGCGGATGGCTGTAGGCGGCGGCGAAGGGCCCCTCGCCCAGCGCCATCACGGCATAGGAGATCGGCAGGAAGTATTCGCCGACGATGTGCAGCCCGCTTTCGGGCAGGAGGAAATGGATGTCGGCGACGCGCCCGTGCTGCGAATTCTCGATCGGGATGATCGCCCGGTCGGCCCGCCCTTCCTTGACCGCCTCGAGCGCGTCCTCGAACGAAAAGCACGGCAGCGGCAGGCAATCGGGGTCGTAGTCGAGCGCGGCGCGGTGGCTGTTGCAGCCCGGCGCTCCCTGGAACGACACGGCGCGGGCCGGATCGGCGGCGGCGGCGCGCGCCATTTCCTCGACGAGCTTGAGCGCGGGAGCGGGATAACTGTGCATGGCGTTGGCGCGCTTAAGCGCCGCATCTGTGGCGGGCAAGTCCCAAACGCCCTTGCGCGAGCGCGGGGGCCTCATTAGAGCGTGCGAAAATTCGCGCGGGGTCTCCGGTCAGGGGCAGCGCGGCACCTAGAGGGGCTTTTGGATGGACGACCGTTTCAACACCATCGCCGGGTGGACGCTTTTCGGCGGAATCGTGGCTCTCGGCCTGTCGAGCCTGTCGAGCCATTATTTCGAGGCCGACAAGCATCACCGGCCCGAGCAGATGGGTTACGCCATCGCGGGTGTGGAAGCCGAATCCGGCGGCGGCGCGGCTGCCGTGCTGCCCATCGCCAACCGCCTTGCCACCGGCGACCTCAAGAAGGGCGAAGCGATCTTCGCCAAGTGCAAGGCCTGCCATACCGTCGATCAGGGCGGCGCCAACGGCATCGGTCCCAACCTCTACGCCACGGTGGGCGAGGCGATCGCCACCGGCAAGGGCGGCTTCGCCTTTTCCGACGCGCTCAAGAAGGTTGGCGGCAACTGGACCTTCGATCAGCTCGACAAGTGGCTGACCAGCCCCAAGGCCTTCGCCGACGGCACCAAGATGACCTTCGCCGGCCTTTCCGACCCGCAGGAACGCGCCGATGTGATCCTGTACCTCAATTCGCAGGGTTCGAACGTGCCGCTGCCGGCGCCCGAAGCTGTGCCCGCCGCCGGCGCAGCCCCCGCCGCGGGCGCGGCCGCCCCGGTCGTGGGCGACGCGGCCAAGGGCGAAAAGGTCTTCGCCAAGTGCAAGTCGTGCCACAATGCCGACCAGGGCGGCGCCAACGGCATCGGCCCGAATCTCTATGGCGTCGCGGGCGAGGGCATCGCCGCGGACAAGGGCGGCTTCGCCTTCTCCGACGCGCTCAAGGCCCATTCCAAGGACACCTGGACCGAAGCGAACCTCGATGCCTGGCTGACCAGCCCCAAGGCCTTCGCCGACGGCACCAAGATGACCTTCGCGGGTCTCTCCAGCGCGCAGGACCGCGCCGACGTCATCGCCTACCTCAACAAGCAGGGCGGCAAGCTGACGCTCGGCGGCGCGGCGGCTGCTCCGGCGGCGGCACCCGCGAAGAAGTAATCCGCGCCCCGCTCCGGCGGGTCGACGAAAGGGCCGGGACGCGCGGGAACGCGCTTCCCGGCCCTTTCGTTGCTGGGGCAATGCGCATTGCTGTGTGCAGGGTCGGTTCGAATGCGGACTGAACGCCTCAGCGCCCCTTGAACCCCTGTGCAATCACGTACCACTCGGACGAACCCTTGCGGCTCGCGGGCGGCTTGGCGTGCTTCACGCTGGTGAAGTTCTTCTTGAGGATGTTGAGCAGCGCGGTGTCGGTCCCGCCCGCGAAGACCTTGGCCACGAAGGCCCCGCCCGGCGCCAGCGTGTTCACCGCGAAGTCGACCGCCGTCTCCACCAGGCCCATCGTGCGCAAGTGATCGGTCTGCTTGTGGCCCACGGTGTTCGCCGCCATGTCCGACAGCACGAGGTCGGGCGGCCCGTCGAGCGCTCCTTCGAGGGCCGCGGGCGCCTCGTCGGCCATGAAGTCCATCTGGAAGATCGTCACGCCCTCGATCGGGTCGGTGGGCAGCAGGTCTATCCCCACGATCTTCGCTTGCGGCGCGCGCTGGCGCACGACCTGGCTCCACCCGCCGGGCGCGATGCCGAGGTCGACCACGCGCTTCGCGCCCTTGACCAGCCCGAAACGGTCGTCGAGCTCGGCCAGCTTGTAGGCGGCGCGGCTGCGATAGCCCTCGGCCTTGGCCTGCTTGACGTAAGGGTCGTTGATCTGGCGCGACAGCCAGCGCGCCGAGCTTGCGGTGCGCTTTTTCGCGGTCTTGAGCCGTTCGCCCGGATCGCGTCCCGACCGGCTCACTGGCCCTGCCTCGTCTTGCGCAGCGCGGCGAGGCTGCGCTCGGCCTCGCCCTCGGCGGTCATCAGGGCGCGCAGGATGCCTTCGCGGATGCCGCGGTCGGCCACGCCGAGGCGCGTAGCGGGCCACAGGTCGAGGATCGTCTCGAGGATCGCGCAGCCCGCCACCACCAGGTCCGCCCGCTCGCGCCCGATGCAGGGCAGCGCCATGCGCTGCGCGGGCGTCATCGCGGCGAGCCGCATGCTGATCTGGCGCATCGAATCGGCAGGCACGATCAGTCCGTCGACCGCGCTCCGGTCGTACTGAGGAAGCGCGAGGTGGAGGCTCGCGAGCGTCGTCACCGTACCGCTGGTGCCCAGAAGGCGGCCGTTGCCGTGCGCATCGGCATGCTCGCGCACCGGGGCGATGCGCTCCTCGAAGCGGGCGAAGCTGTCGCGCACGCGGCGGCGCATCGCGCCATAGGCCTCGGCGCGGGCCTCGTCGCTGTCGTCGATGCGGCCGGTCGCCTCGGTCAGCGAGACCACGCCCCACGGCACGCTCTGCCAGTCGCGGATGCGCGGCACGGCCTCGCCCGGCTCGACCAGCACCAGCTCGGTCGAGCCGCCGCCGATATCGAAGATCATCGCCGGGCCCTCGCCGGTTTCGAGCAGGATGTGGCAGCCCAGCACCGCGAGCCGCGCTTCCTCCTGCGCCGAGATGATGTCGAGGCGGATGCCGGTCTCGGCCCGCACGCGCTCGATGAAGTCCGCGCCGTTCGACGCGCGGCGGCAGGCTTCGGTGGCGACCGAGCGGGCAAGGTGGACGCCGCGCTTCCTCAGCTTGTCGGCGCAGACGTGGAGCGCGCCCAGCGCCCGGTCCATCGCCGCGTCGGACAGCCGCCCGGTATGCGCGAGCCCTTCGCCCAGGCGCACCACGCGGCTGAAGGCATCGACCACCACGAAGTTCTCGCCCGACGGCCGCGCGATCAGCAGCCGGCAGTTGTTGGTGCCGAGGTCGATCGCCGCGTAAGCCTGGCGGTGGTGGGGAAGCAGGCGGTTATGATGGACAGCGCGGTCGGCGACGTCGTTTGCCGGCCTGCCCTGCGGCGATGCGCCCCGCGCCGGAGCGGCCTTGCCGCTTGCCGCCTCACCTTTGCCGCCCATGCTGGCGCCGGACTTGCGGGACTTGCCGCGTTTGCCGGAAGGTTCGCGGCGGCCGGGCGATTCGCCCAGCGGCGCCGCCTCCGGCTGCGCCTGTCGTCCCCTTTCCGGCGGTTCATAATCCGCCATTTCACGCAATCGCTTATGTTTTCCCAGTCGCGCCATCCGCAACCGGGGACTTGCCACCATGCTAGCCGGGAGCGCGCCCGGCGGCAAGGTGCAGCCGGAACGGTGCGAAGTCTGGAATCGGGCCGGGCTTGCTTGACTCGGCGAAAGGCCCGCCATAAAGGGCCGCTCTCCGTTGCCCCGTCGTCTAAAGGTAAGACTACGGACTCTGACTCCGTCAATCGAGGTTCGAATCCTCGCGGGGCATCCATCCTTGTCGGCACACAAGACCCGGACGAGCATCACGCCTGCCCGGATTGCGGCAAGAAATCCCTCCTGAACAGGAATCTGGGGCCCATTTGCTGATCGGCCTATCGCGCGGCGCCGCCGCTGCGTGTGCGTCCCACGCCTGAGCGCCGTCGCTGCGATCGCGGCGTTGCGATCGTGCTGGAGGACCATGCGGTGACCCTGGCAGCCTTGACCAGAGTCCTTGGGACGCGGGTAACCACTATCCGGTAAGTCCTTGCATCATCGATGAGTTTTTCGACCGAGGGGCCTGAACATGCACACAACAGCCAAACCGGCAGAAACGTGCCGGGCCTGCAAGCACCGCATCGACCGCGACGCGAGGGCGTCGAGCGGGCCGGGCGGACCTCACCACTAGCCCTCTGGTCCGGGGCCTAGCCGCAGGGGCTGTCGTAGCGCTTGAACGCGGCATGGTCGTCGGCGTGCCCGGCCGAAACCTCGCGGCCGTGGTTGTCGCGCCACCCACCCTTCGGACCGAGCTGGCGCAAGACGCTGTCGTGACGGACGGCGGGGGACCATGCGGGCAAGTGCTCGTCACCCGCGCGCTTGGCGTGCGCGGGGACGGCGACGGCGAGTGTAGCGGCGGCAAAGGCGAAGCTGGTGAGGCGTCCTGGAGTGTGAGTCATGACGAGATTCCATTCTGCTGTTGCGCTTCCCGTCCTCTTCCAAAATGCTTGCCAAACATTGCTTCGTAAAGCTTAACAGACTTAGTTAACATTTAATCACTATCGTTTACCGCATCTGCGAAAAATCTTTCAGCATGGGGACTTAGCCCGGTGAGCACCGCCATTGACCTTTGCCGCGAATGGGAGAAAACGCGCCGGCACGCCCTGCGCGGAGGGCGGGCGGTTTGACCGCGGCAGCTCGCGACAGGCGCCTGAACCATACGGACGATCCTAGAATGACCGAAAAAGACCTTACCGACCGCAAGTTCTACAAGGCCGAGCAGGAAGCCGGCTTCGACGAATCGCACGCCAAGACCACCCCGCAGACGCAGAGCGCATCGTACCAGCTCGCTTTCCGCGACACCGACTTCCTGCTGCGCGAGGAACTGCGCCCGGTGCGCTTCCAGCTGGAACTGCTGAAGCCCGAGATGCTGCTCGACGAGGCCGGAATCGGTTCGACGCTGGTGGTCTACGGTTCGGCCCGGATACCCTCGCCCGAGGACGCCGCGCGGACGATCGCTGCCGCGACCACGCCCGAAGCGAAGGCGGTGGCCGAACGGCTCGCGGCCAAGTCGAAGTACTATGAAGAGGCGCACAAGCTGGGCCAGATCGCCAGCGAATGCGCGGTGGTCGAGAAGGGCATGCGCCAGTTCGTGATCTGCTCGGGCGGCGGCCCCTCGATCATGGAGGCGGCCAATCGCGGCGCGGTGGATGCCGGGGCCGAGACGGTCGGGCTCAACATCGTGCTGCCACACGAACAGGCCCCCAACCGCTACATCACGCCGCGGCTGTCGTTCCAGTTCCACTATTTCGCGCTGAGGAAGATGCACTTCCTGCTGCGCGCCCGCGCGGTGGCGGTGTTCCCCGGCGGCTTCGGCACATTGGACGAATTCCTCGAACTGCTCACACTGATCCAGACCGGCAAGATGCAGCCGATCCCCGTGCTTCTGTTCGGCAGGGACTACTGGAGCCGGGTGATCGACTTCGAGTTCATGGCCGACGAGGGCGTGATCAACCGCAAGGACCTCGAGCTGTTCCACTGGGTCGAGACGGCCGAGGAAGCCTGGAAGATCGTCACCGACTTCTACGACGTGGATTGCGGTTGAGGATTTAGCCCGGCCACTTCGCTGCGTAGTCCGAAGCGCGCCAGCCGCGCGCGTCCATCGCCGCCAGCGCATCGTAGAACGGCACGCGGCCCTGAGCCGGCCCGAGCGGCCCGTTGCCGCGCCCCAGCCCCGGCGCGTGGGCGATCGCCGCCTGCACGAAGGCGATGCCGCGCTCGACCGCGAGGTCGAGCGGCAGCCCCGCGCCGAGCCCGGTGGCGATCGCGCTCGCCAGCGTGCAGCCGGTGCCGTGGGTGTGGACCGTGCGGACGCGCGGCGAGTAGAACGCGAAGCGTTCGCCGCCGGCGTGGAGCACGTCCTCGATCTCGTCGCCCGTGCCGTGCCCGCCCTTGACCAGCACCGCGCCGGTCTTCGGGGCAACGGCGTCGAGCCCGCCAAGCGCGGCGAGTTCGGGCAGGTTTGGGGTGGTCAGTGTGGCGAGCCGCATCAGCCGCTCGAAGGCGAGGATCGTCGCGCCGTCGGCCAAGGCGCTGCCGCTGGTCGAGACCATGACCGGATCGAACACAACCGGCACGCCGATCCCGTGCAGCCTGTCAGCGACGACGGCGGCGATTTCGGGCGAGCCGAGCATGCCGATCTTCACCGCGTCGACGCCGATATCGTGCACGCAGGCCTCGATCTGGCCCGCGACCATGTCCGGACTGGCGAGCTCCACGCGGTGGACGCCGGTGGTGTCCTGCGCGGTCAGCGCGGTGACGGCGGTCATGGCATGGCCGCCCAATAGCGTGATCGCCTTGATGTCGGCCTGGATGCCCGCACCGCCGCCCGAATCGGAACCGGCGATCGAGAGGATGCGGGGGAGGGCCACCTCAGCCCTTGAACTTGCGCTCGGCGGAGGCGGGGAACTTGATCTGGCTGGCCCTTGAGCGCGTCGGGCGGTCCATCAGTTCGCCGCCGCAATTGGGGCAGCGGTCGTCGAGATCGTCGGCGCATTCGGCGCAGAATGTACACTCGAACGAACAGATGAAGGCGCCGGGCGCCTCGGCGGGCAGGTCGGTGCCGCAGCGTTCGCAGTCGGGGCGCATTTCGAGCATGGGTCTTGGTCCGGCGGTCTGGAGAGGTGTTACCTAGCCGAGACTTTGCGCTGCCGGAAGCGGCACCGGCCCGTTCCCCAAGGCTACCCTGCCTTCCGCACCGCCTCGCAGATCGTGTCGACCACGCGGTTCACCTGCGCCTCGTCGTCGCCCTCTGCCATCACGCGGATCACCGGTTCGGTGCCCGAGGGACGGATGACGAGGCGGCCCCTCCCGGCGAGTTCGGCCTCGGCCTCGGCGATCACCGCCTTGACCTTGGCGTCTTCGAGCGGCTTTCCGCCCGAAAAGCGCACGTTCTTGAGGAGCTGAGGCACGGGATCGAACTGGTGGAGCAGTTCGCTCGCCGGTTTGCCGCTCGACACCAGCGCGGCGAGCACCTGCAGCGCCGCCACGGTGCCGTCGCCGGTGGTGGCATGGTCGGTGAGGATCATGTGCCCCGACTGCTCGCCGCCCACGTTGTAGCCGCCCTCGCGCATCTTCTCGAGCACGTAGCGGTCGCCCACCGCGGTGCGCACCAGTTCGAGCCCCTTCCCGGCGAGGTAGCGCTCAAGCCCCAGGTTCGACATCACCGTCGCCACCACGCCGCCGCCGCGCAAGGTCCCGCTCGCCGCGAGCTGGGTCCCGATCAGCGCCATGATCTGGTCGCCGTCGACCGTCTGGCCCTTTTCGTCGACCACGATCAGGCGGTCTGCGTCGCCATCGAGCGCGATGCCGATGTCGGCGCGCACTTCGCGCACCTTGGCCCTGATCGCGTCGAGATGGGTCGAACCCACGCCCGCGTTGATGTTCTTGCCGTTGGGTTCGACGCCGATGGTGATGACCTCCGCGCCCAGCTCCCAGAAGGCAGAAGGGGTCACCTGGTAGGCCGCGCCATTGGCGCAATCGACGACGATGCGCAGGTCGTCGAGCCGCACGTTGCCGGGCAGCGATTCCTTCACCGCGTGGATATAGCGCCCGCGCGCATCCTCGACGCGCCGCGCCCGCCCGACCTCGGTCGCGTCGGCGAGCGGAAGATCCTTGCCGAGCATGGCCTCGATCGCCAGCTCGGCCTCGTCCGACAGC
>JAJXVK010000012.1 GCA_021782155.1 Pseudomonadota bacterium | reverse complement strand
GTCGAGGATCCGGGCATTGGCCTGGTGCGGCACCACCCAGTCGAGATCGGCGGCGGTCTTGCCCGCATCGGCAAGCACTTCCTCGAGCACCTGGGCAAGGTTGACGACCGCGTGGCGAAACACTTCGCGGCCCTTCATCCTGACCTTGCCGACCGTGCCGGTGGTCGAGGGGCCGCCGTCCACGTAAAGCAGTTCGTTGTGCGTCCCGTCGGCGTGGAGCCGCGTGGCGATGATGCCGGGCGCCTCGGCGCCCTCGCCCTCGACCTCGGCGGCTTCGATCAGGATTGCCCCCGCCCCGTCACCGAAAAGTACGCAGGTGGTGCGGTCTTCCCAGTCGAGGATGCGGCTGAAAGTCTCCGCGCCAATCACCAGCGCGCGCTTCGCCATTCCGGTGCGCAGCATCGAATCTGCCACGCCCAAGGCGTAGAGGAAGCCGGTGCACACCGCCGCGACGTCGAAAGCTATGCCGCCGGTGCAGCCCAGCGCCTGCTGGACGATCGTGGCGGTCGCGGGAAAGGTCTGGTCGGGTGTGGCCGTCGCGAGCACGATCAGGTCGATGGTCTTGGGATCGACTCCGGCCGCTTCGCAGGCCTTGCGCGCCGCCTCCGTCGCGAGCGTCGAGGTGGTTTCCCCCTTCCCCGCGATATAGCGGTTGCGGATTCCGGTACGCTCGACAATCCATTCGTCGGTGGTGTCGACCATCTTCGCGATCTCGGCGTTGGAAACCGCGCGAACCGGCAGCGCCGAACCGCTCCCCCTGATGATGGACCGCACGGTCATGCCAGTTCTCCGTTGCGGTTGGCGCGGCGGCCGACCGGCTGGCTGATCGCGTCGGCCCCGACGCTGTGGAGGTCGGCGGCGATACGGTCGGTCAGGTCTTCCTCCAGCAGCCGCGCGGCGACCGCGACGGCATTGGCCACGCCGAGCGCGCTCGCGCCGCCATGGCTCTTCACGATCACGCCGTTGAGGCCAAGGAAGACCGCACCATTGTGGTTGTTGGGATCGAGGTGATGGCGCAGCAGATCGGTCGCCGGGCGCGAGATCAGGAACCCGATCTTCGAGCGCAGCGACGAGGCAAAACTGCGCTTGAGCAGGTCGGCCACAAAGCGCGCCGCGCCTTCGACCGCCTTGAGCGCGATGTTGCCCGAAAATCCGTCGGTCACCACGACGTCGACATCGCCGCGCGCCAGCTTGTCGGCCTCGGTGAACCCGTCGAACGACATGGCGAGTTCGCTCGAGGCGGCGCGCAGTTCGTCGGCGGCGTCGCGCAGCACGCCAGTGCCCTTGGTTTCCTCGGTGCCGATGTTGAGCAGCCGCACGCGCGGCCGTTCGAGCCCGTTGACGATCCGCGCATAGGCGGCACCCATGATCGCGAACTGCACCAGGTTGCGCGCGTCGCATTCGGTATTGGCGCCGAGGTCGAGCATGACGAGGTCGGTATCGCCGAGCGTGGGCAGCAGCGCGGCAAGCGCGGGCCGGTCAATTCCCGGCATCGTGCGCAGCGCAAGCTTGCTCATCGCCATCAGCGCGCCGGTGTTGCCCGCACTGACCGCCGCGCCGGCCTCGCCGCGCTTCACCGCGTCGATCGCCATGCCCATCGACGTGGTCCTGGCCCGGCGCAGCGCCTGCGTGGGCTTTTCGTCGCCGGCAACAACATCAGGCGCGTGAAGGATCTCCGACGCGCCCTTGAGGTTCGGGTGGTTTTCGAGCGCCGCGCGAATGCGCGTCTCGTCGCCGACGAGGAGGAAATTGAAACGGTCGTGGCGGCGCCTTGCGAGCGCCGCACCCTCGACCATCACGCGCACGCCTTCATCGCCGCCCATCGCATCGACGGCGATACGCGGCAGGCTCATGACGTGATCAACTCCCCGCGAAAGGGCTTAAAGGCCGACGGCGATGACTTCGCGACCGTTGTAGTGACCGCAAGCCGGGCACAGGTTGTGCGGACGCTTGAGTTCGCCGCAATTCGAGCACTCGTGGAAGGCCTCGGCCTTGAGCGCATCGTGGCTGCGGCGCATGCCGCGGCGGGACGGAGAGACTTTCCTCTTGGGGACGGCCATCGCGGCACCTGTTCCTGAATATCTGCAAAACTGATCGATTTGCGCGATAGGCCTAACCCATCCGTCGCACAAGCCCTGCGCATTGCTGCACAGCGCTTCGGCAACGATCGGGGATTCCCATCGCGGGCGAAGGCGCGCCTATACGGATTTTCCGTCGCAATGCAAGGCCCGCCCCGCTAGCAAGAAGCCGTCGCGCCGGATCGATGGCGCAGAGGGGGAGAATCGCATGACCTTAATCCTGCCCGTCACGCTCAGCGCCGCCGCCGCCGCCGCGGTGATCAACATCTGGCTTGCCACGCGCTGTGGCCAGGTGCGCAGCGCGGAAAAGATCAGCATCGGCGACGGCGGGAACGACCTCCTCGCCCGGCGCATGCGCGCGCAGCTCAACTTCGCCGAGAACACGCCGCTGGTGCTGGTGCTGATCGCGGCCATCGAGCTGGCGCGTCCCGGCTCCATGGTACTGGCGATCATCGCCGGAATCTATGCGCTGGGCCGCGTCGCGCATGGCATCGGCATGGACGGCAAGGGCTTCGCCGCCGGCCGCTCGATCGGCATCGTGATCACGATGCTGACCGAACTGGGCCTCGCCGGCTGGGGGATCGTTATCGCCATGGGCTGGTAGCGCCCGGTTCCGCGCCGGTCAGCCCAGTGCGTAATCGCTGACGAAGGCGTTGGTCTGGCGCTCGCGCCCGAAGGTCGAATGCGGGCCGTGGCCGGGCACGAAGGTCACGTCGTTGCCCAAAGGCCAAAGCTTGCCGGTGATCGCGTCGATCAGCTGCTGGTGGTTGCCGAGGGGGAAGTCGGTCCGCCCGATCGAACCCTGGAACAGCACGTCGCCCACGATCGCGAACTTGCTGGGTGGGTGGTAGAACACGACGTGCCCGGGTGTGTGTCCCGGGCAGTGAATCACGTCGAGCGTCAGTTCGCCGACGCTCACGGTGTCGCCGTCCCCGAGCCAGCGCGAAGGCTCGAACACCTCGCCCTCGATACCGTACCTGGCGCCGTCGTCGCCGAGCCGCGAGATCCAGAACCGGTCCGCCTCGTGCGGCCCTTCGATCTGCACACCCAGCTCTCGCGCGAGCTTCGCGGTGCCGCCGCAATGATCGATGTGGCCGTGGGTGACGAGCAGCTTCTCGATGGTCACCCCGGCCTTTTCCGCCGCCAGCTTCAACCGGTCGAGATCGCCGCCCGCATCGATGAAGGCGCCCTTCATCGTCCTCGTGCACCACACCAGTGTGCAGTTCTGCTGGAGCGGGGTCACCGGAACGATGGCGACGCGCATCGGCGGTTCTCGGGATGTCTGGGTGGTTCCGGTCATGGCCATCGAATGGGGCCGGACCGGCGCGATTGCAAGGGCGGAGCCTGGTCGCAGCTCCGCCCCACGTCCATTCACCAGCCCCGGCTCCAACGACCACCGCGATGTTCTGCGTTGGCGATCCAGCCCTCGATCCGGTCGTACCGCGAAGCGAGTTCGCGAACGTCGCCACGGTCTCCGTATCCGGAACAGGCGTAGCGCTGGTCGCGTTCGGTACGGTCGATCGCCTGGTGGATGCGGCGCGCCTGCCAGCGGTCGATGTCGCCTTCGCCCACTTCATGGCGGAGCTTGTCCTCGAGCTGGTGCGCGCGGGCGCCGCTGCACACGAAGTCGCGCATCCGGTCACCGCCACGGTAACCGCGATCATAGCCGTAGTAGGCCGCGCGGCCTGGCGCGCCGACGGCGACGCGGGCGCCCCACGACACCTGGGCGGCTGCCGGGGTAGCCGTGAGCACAAGTCCGCCAAGCGCGGCCACGGCGGTCAATGTTGTCCTGATCATGTCGGATCTCCTCTTTTCAGCCGGACAATTCCGGTCATGAGAGGAGAGTATGCTCACGCTACATGCGCTGGTCCTGAACCGCGCTGTCGGCTTTTGTTCATATTAGATGGCATGAACATGAACATTCTAGAGCCTGCCGCCCTTCCACACCACCCGACCGACAACCTCCACCGCGTCGACCGGATGCTCGGCGCGGGCATAGGCGGGGTTGTCGCTGATCACCCGCACCGTGCCTGGCCCCGCGAGTTCGAGCCGCTTGACCAGCAGCACGTCGTCGAACCGGATCACGTGGATGCCGGCGCGCAAGGGAACCGCGCCGCGATCGACCAGGATCTCGTCGCCGTCGCGCAACGTCGGCTCCATCGAATCGCCCTCGACCGCGATCACCGAGAGGTTGGCCGCAGCGAAGCCGTTGCGCGAAAGCCAGCGCGCCGAGAACCGAAGCTGGCCTTCGGGCACCTCACCGGCGGCAAAGGCCCCCGGCCCCGCCGACGCGCCGAGCGGCAGGCGCGGCACGTCGACCCACGCCGCACCGCCGCCGCGCGCGCGCCCCACCGGAGCCACTTTCCCGCGCGCGAAGTCGGGCGCGCCAAGTTCGCCCTCGGGCACACCGAAGAACTGCGCGAGCACATGGCGGTCGCGCTCTTCGAGACGGCGTGGAGAGCCCTTGCGCACGAATTGCTGCAGGTAGGTCGGATTGCGCCCGATCATGGCCGATAGCGCGGCAAGGCTTACGCCCTTGTCGCCCGCGAGCCGCACGAGCCGCTCGCGCGCCGCCGCTTCCGCTGTCCCATTCGTCATTCGCGCACCTCGCGGGAGACCTCACTCCAAATTCGAAGGATTTCTCCTAGACTTGTAGGATTTAAACGTCAACACGGGAAAAATCCTATCCACAAGGAGTCGCCGTCCAATGCTCTTGCGCAAGATCGAGTCCTTCATTCGGCAGACCGGAATGGCGGAAACCCGCTTCGGCCGCCTCGCCGCTCACGATCCCCGGCTGATCGGCGACCTGCGCAACGGGCGCGAGCCGCGCCCCGCGATGGAAAAACGGGTGGAACATTTCATGAACAAATATCACCTGGAGCTTTCCAATGCAGCTTGATTCGACGCTGTGCGCCCATCGCCGCACCCGCACTTCTTCCGCCGGGCGGCTGCGCCGCGCGGTTCTGGTGCTGACCGAAAATGCCGCGCGCGTCGCCAGCCACAGCGAAGCCGCCTGGGCGAGCATCACCTTCGCCGGAACGCGGCACACGATGACGCTGGAGTTCGCCGGAGCCGATGCGGTCGCGGCGGGCGAGGCGTTCATTGCCGCCCTGCCCGACCACGAATTCGACCTGCCCGGCACGCTCGTCGCCGACGCCTCGGTCCGGGCCGCGACGCACCGCCTGCTGCCCGATCCCGCGCTGAGCGTGGAGATCGAACTGCTGCTGCTTGATGAGGGCTAGTTGGCTGTCTTCGCCACCATCGGCGGCATGGCGGGCCTGGCGTCGACCCACAGGCTCATGTCGACCGCGTTCGAGACCTTGTAGGGCTCCTTCCGCGAGTTGAGGAACATGGTCTCCATCTCCTGCCGGTTGAACGGGCGCGAGCCGAGGCGGCCGAAGATGGCGATCTGGCCGCCTGTCTCGTCAACGCCGCGGTCGCGGTCGAGCCCCTTGGACAGTGCCAGCGCCGGGCTCTGCGTCTTTGCCCAGGCGATCAGCTCGGGCTTGGGCTCGGGCGCGAAGCCATAATATCCGGGCTGGCTGTCGGGCGATGTCAGCTGGATCACCTTCACGCCGTTGCGCCCATCGGCCACGTAGGCGAAGGCCGAGGCGTTGGTCGAACCCACGATCACGTCCTGCGCGTCGCTGATCTGCCCGTCGGCGGTGAAGTCCTGGTAGATCGAGGGCTTGAGCGGATCGGTCACGTCGACGATCACCAGCCCCTGCGCCCCTGCCGCGACATAGGCATAGGTGCGCGCGATATAGACGCGGCGCGCGTCCTGCAGCGGGATCGTGGCGCCCGGCACCGGCTTGGGGCTCGCCATGTCTGTGACGTCCATGACTTCCAACCCGTGTGCGGTGGTCACCCACAGGTAGCGGAACTGCAGCGCCGAGGCGCGCGGATCGTCAAGCGGGACGACCGAGGTCACCCTGGGATCGAGGCAGGTCTCTCCGTTCTTGACCTTGAGCGGATCGGCTACCTCGCACGGGTGCGCGGGCGACCACGACTTGGTCAGGTGCACGGTCACCAGCGCCTTGTCGGTGACGATATAGGCATAGTCACCCGCCAGCGTGATGTGCCGCGCGCCCGTCAGCACGCCGCCCGGGTTGAAGGTGACCTGGCGCGAGAAGAAGTTGTTGCGGAACTCGCCGTCGGCCAGCGTGTCGACGTTGACCGCGATCAGGCCCTCCACCCGGTCGGTGACGAAGGCGTAGTGGTAGATCGGCGAGAACGGCTGCTCCTCGTTGATCCCGCGCAGCTCGGGTGTGTTGCGCGTGGGCGCGATCGCCTGGTTGGTTGGGAGCGCCATGCAGGTCGCGTCGGGCGTCTTGACGTGGGTGTCATGCCCGAGCGGCGAGAACGGCGCCGAGATGATGCGCTCGGCGAAGCCCTTGTTGCCGACCGAGGCGATGTCGTAGGCGCGGAAGCCGCCCTTCCCTTCGGCAACGAACATGTACTCGCCGCGCATCTGCAGGCATCGCACCGCGTCGACCGTGCCCTTGGTGGTATTGAGGTAGGTCTCGTGCGCGCCTTCCTCACCCGAGAAGTCCTTGCCGAAGATCTTGCCGGTGCTGCGCGTCTTGAGTTCGCGCCCGCCCTCGACGAACGCCTTGTAGTCGTCGGGATAGGCATAACGCTGCAGGTAGCTGCCGATCACCGCCTGTGGCTCGCTCCACTCGGTCACGCGTACCGCCTCGAAACCGGTGTCGAGCCCGAACCAGGCGTTGAAGCCCACGAAGTTCACATAGTTGGTGCCCAGCAGGAGCAGCTGCGCCATGATCGCGTTGTTGTCGTCCGCTTGCGAAAGGTGGCAGTCGGTGCACTGCTTGGTCTCGTTCAGCCGCACGGTGTGCGGGAAATGCGGCGCGAAGGCCTGCGAGCTGTACCCGATCGCGCTGATCGGCGGCTGCTGTACGTAGATCCGTTCGCGATTGATGTTGGTCGACGAGAGGATCAGCGCCGAGCTTGAACGGATCGGCGCGATGATCGATTTGCCGCCCTCGGGATTGCCGTTCGCGTCGAACTTCACCGGGTCGGATTCGCTGGTCTTGGTGGTCTGGTGCTTGCCGAGCTGGAACATGTCGTCGCGCGCGACCTGCGGGTTGTAGGTCGCGTAGTTGCGCGTCGATTCGTCGTCGTACTTGTGGACCCTGGCCTTCCAGTTGGCTTCGATCGGCAGGTGACAGCCCGCGCAGCTCGTCGTCCACGACAGGTGGCAGGTGAAACAGGCCATGTCGCCTTCGGGGTGCGCGCGCTCGGACTGCGGCACGCCAAGGCCGAAGCGGTAGATGCCGTCCTCGGCCGCCGACTTCGCCATCAGCTTGGCGCGCGCGGCCTTGGGGTTGAACACCGGGCGGTGCGTCACATCATCGATCACGCCCTTGTACCTGGGATCGACCGAGTCCTTCACCAGGCTCACCCGCCAGGACAGCTTGGGGTCGATGATCGAGCGCTGGACGAGGATGCGGCGCCCGCTGGCGTCGTTGAACCATTCGAACCGCCGCTGCCCGTCCATGTTGCGCAGGAGCGAGAGATCATTGCCCCTGGGCGGCGCCGCGAGGTTCGAGGTCATCAGCGTGGGATAGGCGTCCGCCGTGCCATGGCAGTCCTTGCAGCCAATCTCCACCGCATTGGCGACCTCGCCCATGATCAGCCCGTTGCCGTGGCTGTCCTGCGCGAAATGGCAGTCGGCGCACTGCATGCCAAGCTGGGCGTGGATGTCCATCATGTGGACGGTCTTGCCGGGGTTGTCGGGCCCGACATTCACGAACTCGCCTTCCTTGCCCTTGCGCCACTTCTCCGGATCGTCGGGGCTGACGATGTGCGTCTTGTCGGTGCCGTAGGTGCTCATGTCGCCATCGGCGTCGAGCAGGTTGCCGCGCCGGTCGCGCTTGAGGATCGCGCGGAAGTTCCAGCCATGGCCGTGGTAGTCGGCGAACTGCGTGCGCTTCAACTTGGAATTGAGGTCATAGACGTTGCGCAGAAACTCGACATCGCGCCAAAGCCCGCGTGGGCTCGCGCCCTCGGGATTGCGGTCGAGCACTTCACGCTGCTGCGCCATTGTCGGGTGGAACTGCTTCTTGAAGATCAGCTGGAAGTCCTTGTCCGAAAGCTTCGGCGGCTTGGGCGCGGAGTTCTCGGGCCCCGGCCACATGAACGGCGCATCGGATTCGTAGTCCCACATCGTGTAGCCGAGGAAGCTGTTCAGGAAGATGTTGGGCTGGTGCATGTGGCAGTTCATGCACTGCGCCGTGGGAATCGCGCGGGTGAAGCCGTGCACCAGCGGATGGCCCCGCTCGCGGTCCTGCATGGCAACCGGCGAACCCGCAGCGTCGAGCCCGGCGGCGGCGTGCGCATCGGACTGGCTCATCGCGTTGCCGGGCATCGTTCCGTGCGGTGCGGCGCCCGCGCCGGGCGAGAAGGTGGCGAGCTGCTCGGCCGACCGGATCGCATCGAAGCAATCCTTCGTCATGTTCGGCGAATTCTCCGGCACGGTCGCGTCGCCGCCAAGGTAGCCGCCACCCTCGCCGCCGAGCACGGTGCCGCGCACCAGCGTCTTGTGCTCGTGCTCGCTCGCCTTGAACGTGCCGAAGGCGCCCTCGCGGTGCTCACCCTCGCGCAGGCGGTTGATCGTCGGGTCGGCGGTGACCGACTGTCCGTCACGCCCGCACTTGGCGTAGAGCAGGCTGTGCCGCGGCTCGCGATCGTTGGCATAGATCACATGGCACGCCGCGCAGCCTGACGAGCGATAGTCTCCCGGCTGGTCGTTCGTGCCCATCTGGTAGAGGAACGGGTCGTTGAGGCGCGTCTTGTGCAGGTTGAGCACGGGGATCGCGACGCGCAGACCCGTGGCGGGACCGCGGTTCGATTGCTTGATGTCGGGCCGGCCCGGCTCCTCGAGCTTCTGGATCGAACCGCTCTCGTTGGGCAGGCCGATCTCCGGGAACTGGGGGTTGATGGCCCGTCCGCCGTCCTCGAACACGCGGAACACGTCGCCCGGCGGCACCGAGTTCCAGGTCGGCAGCGGATAGAGGATCGGCAGCGCACCGCGCGCCTTCTGCGCCGGGGTGACCGTGCCCCACATCGGTTTGCCGTCGGGACCGATATCGGTCGAGGGCGACTTCACCAGCGCCGGCTCGCCCGAACGCGTGTAGCTCTCGCCGAACATGTAGTTCTTGAAGGGGACGATGCCGTTGTTATAGGCCGCCCCGCCCCAGAGCATGGCGCCGGTGGTCATCAGCGAGCGCTCGGACGCGGTGATGATGTTCATGTGACACGCGCCGCAGGCCTCGCGCGCGACGCGGTAGTCCGAAGGGTTCACGAAGCGAACGAACTCGGGGTTTTCCTTGGCCAGCGCGGCATAGGAGCGCTTGGGATTGGCCGAGGACGGCCAGCCCCATGGCTGCGGGTACGTGGGCAGCACATGCGCGGCATTCATCGCGGTCGTGTACTTCAGGCCCTTCCAGTCCCAGCTCCTGTCCGCCACGACCGAGGAATCGCCGCCGTGGCAGTCGACGCAGGCGAGCACGACCGCGGGGCTGGCGTGCATCGTCTTGTGATCGGACTGCGTGTGGCACGAAACGCAGCCCTCGTTCTTCCTGTCGACATAGGCCCATTGCTCGGCCGCGGTGTCACCCGGCTGGCCGCGCGGCGCGCTGGGCGCCTTGGTGTAGTGGACCGCCTGCGGCTTCTCCTCGTCCGAGGCATGGAGCACGGCCGGGATAACCAGCAGCGCGAGCGCCAGCAGCCACCAGGCAATTGGAAGCCGGCGGATGCGGGCGGGAGCGAGAGAGGCGAGGCGGACGGTCATCGGGTCAGAACGAGAATATCGCGTTGGCGAGGACGGAGTAGTAGCGGTTCTTGCGGTCGGCCTGCGCGAACAGGTCCTTGAAGCCGGAACCGGCGAACAGCATCGCGCCCGACAGGCGGAAGACCACGTTCTGCGACGCCCTGGGGCGCCACACCGTCGAGATCGAGGTGTCCCAGCCGATGTCGCGGGGGATCGAGCCCTCGTTGCGCAACACCTGCATCACGCGGGTGTTGTCGAACCACAGGTGGTTGACGTTGGCCGACACGCGCAGCTCGGGCGTCAGGTCGAAGTCGCCGCCCGCGCCAAGCAGGATCGTGCCGGGATTGGTGAAGTTGGACTGCCCCTGGTCCTTCGACGAGCGCAGCGAATTGAGCACGCCGTTGCGACCGCTGACTGAAATCACGCGCCCGCCGCCCGCGAACGGGATCGACTGGCGGATCCAGTAGCTGGTATCGGCCCCGGCGAACTGCGGGTTCTCGTAGATCGCGTCGAACCCGCCCTCGGTGTTGTCATAAGGATCGCTGTCGCCGCTGGCGTAGAGCCCGGAGAGGCGGAAGCGCATCCAGTCGTGGTCGTAACTCGCCTCGATCGCGGCGAACCACGCGCGGATGTTCGCCGGGCGGCTGGTCAGGAAGTTGTTGCTGTCGTGGCCGAGCGCACCGTAGACCTGCCCGGTCACGCCGATCCGCCCGATCCGCCCGTCCATCGCATAGCCCAGATAGACCACGTCGTAGTTGCGCCCGCGCAGGTCGCCGATCAGCGCGGGGCGGACGGGGAAGCCGTTCTTGTCGATCTCGACGTCGTTCCGCTCGCGGTTCATGTTGTAGGTCACCGAAACCTCGCTGGTCAGGCCCGTCATCGGGAAGTCCTGCCGGTAGGCATTGGCGATGAACACGTAATCGTGGCGCGGCGCGGCGAAGACGTTGTTGAGCCCCGAGTTGGTGTCCTTCTCCAGCCGCCAGAACGCGCCGAGGTTGAACTGCCAGCGGTTGTCGTCGCGCGTTCCGAAAATGCGGATGCCCGGTTCGTTGTCGAGAAACAGGAAACCGCGGAAGTCGGCGGTGATCGGCTGGATGCCGAAGCGCAGCGAGACGAAGTCGTAGCGGCTCGTGTCGAAACGCCCCATGTGGTAGTCGATGAAGGCGTCCTGCACGCCGATGAAGGCGTCGGTGCGCTGGCTTGCCTTGCTCGGCGCGACATCGAGCACGCGCCGTTCGGGCACGTTGACGTAGCTGATGTTGGTGGCGAGCGTCAGGCGGTATTCCACGATCGGCGGCTTGAACGCGGTCAGGCCTTTCACCAGCGAAACTCCGGTGATGAAGGTCTGCGAGAGCACAAGGCTCTGCCCCTTTCCGAACACGTCCATCGAGTTCGGCCGCTCGGTGGTCTGGTTGCCGACGGGTATCGGGAAGGTGCGCGGCTCCACCACCGTGTCAGACACGGCGTTGACGATGAAGAACCAGTCGTCACCATGCAGGAAACCGGGCCGGTCCTTGGCGCGGATCGGCTTGTCGCCCTTGAGCACGTTGTGATGGAACGGATCGAGCGTCGAATGGCACACCGCCTCGAGCTTCGGGTACAGCGTGAAGATCGCCCCGTCCTTCTTACCCGACTTCGGGTCCCTGGCAGGGCACAGCGACGAGGTGATGCGCCAGCGGTCGGGCACCGCAACGTCGAGCGAGAGGCTGCCGACCGGCCCTTCCCCGTCGTACTTGTCGTAGAAGGCTTCGGGCGGCGGGGCGGCGACCGCGCCCTGGTTGAACTGCTCGATACGTTCGGGCAACCGCTTCTGGAAACCGGGGCGGCGGCGGCCATCGAGCAGCGTGTCGTCGGGCGTGGTGCCGGGCCCGGAGTCCTTGGCATCGGCTGGAGTGTTGGACGACGGTTCGCCCCGGGTGGCGGATTCGTCGGCGGGCGGCGGATCGCTCGCCACCGGACCTTCGGCGGACGCGCCGGCTGCGAAGAGAATCGCCGGCAGCACCGCGCCGCGGCCGGGTAGCGCCGCATAGGTCAGCTCTTGCGCGACCGGACGTGAGCCGCTCGTGGCGGTCATCTGCGCGATCAAGGCATGGACCGGCGCGATCACAACCCCTCGCAGACGTTCTGGGTGCTCGAATCGAGAAACGGCGCGAACGGACAGTTCACATAGCGCAGCCGCACCCCTGCCCCCACCGGCACCACGATCGTATCGGCGCGCATGTCCTTGGGCGCGTTGCCCAGCGTGCCAAGCCGCGTCCCGGCGTTGTTGGCGCCGAGGAAGCTGATCATGTCGTCCTGATCGATGCCGTCGCCCGAAACGCCGATCCCGCCGACGAGCTGCGTGCCGCGATAGACCGGCACCGAGCCGGGGAATATCTGGATGCCGTTGGCGAGCCGCCGCTGCCCGTTGGCGCTGGGCGCGATGGCGGTGCACTGGTGCTCGCTGTCGCTCGCCGCGCCGCCGACGAAAGCTGCGTGGGCGAGGATGTTCGAGCGCACCAGCGCGAACTGAAGCCCGGTCGAGAGCGGGTTGAACTGCGCGATCGGACGGCCGAACGGCCCATTGGCGGTGCCGAGCTGGCCGTCGGGAAAATAGGGTCGCGACAGGTTGCCGCCCGACCGGTCGGCAAAGGCCTTGGTGCCGGTCAGCGCGGTCTGGTCGCCGAGGAAATCGCGCACGCGCTGGACGAATGGCGCAACCTCCTGGTCGGGATCGGCGAGCAGCGCCGCGCCTGCGTCCTTGCTCGAGAAGAACGTGGCGGTGCGCGCCTTCTGCAGCGAAACGTCCGTGCCGAAGATCGGCGCGTCGGGCGCGCGCACCACGCCCAGCACCGCGCCGTGCGTGTCGACCACGCTGATCGAGACTTCGGCGCGGCTGTCGAGCGGGCGGCGGATCTGCGCGCGCGCGCGGCTCATCACCTTGAAGGCTTCTTCGAGCAATGCGGCGACTTCGGACTTGGTCAGAGGCTGCGAGTTGGTCGCCCCGTCGGTCGCGGCGCGAATCGGGAAGCGGTCGTTACCCGATCCGTCGGTCAGGACATAGGCGTCGGGGTTGGAGAATTCCGCGCTGGTGGCATAGCGGAAGCCGCTCGCCTCGGTGCCGTATGCGGTGCCGGCGATCAGCGTGCCGTCGGAGTACCCGCGCACCGGGATCAACGTGCCCGCGACATTGTCGATCGCAGCGAAGTTGGTCTGGAGCGGCGAAAGGTTGCCGACGATGGCGTCGGAAAAGCGCAGCGTCGAGCCGTCGACGGTGATCTTGTCGCCGGTGATCGCGTCGGGCGGCGCGAAGCCCTGCATTCCGGCGAGCGCGATGTATTCCTCGGCATCGTTGTCGACATCGGTGACGTCGGGGTCGAAACCGTAATCGCCGTCGCCCATGACCCCGATTGCGCCGACCACGAAGCCGTTCTTGTAGAGCGGGAAGCCCCCCGGATCGGCCGACAGCCCGATCGGCGAGCGCTTGGGGCCGATCAGCCCCGGCGTCGAATCCTCGGCCTGCGTCACCGGATTGCGGAAAGTGCTGCCCCCGCCCGCCGCATAGCGCGCGGTGAGGTCCGAGCAGGGCAGCTGGCTGAACTGCACGCCGAACAGCGGTCCGCTCTCGAGCCCCGGCGTCTGCGGTGCGGGCGGGAAGTGCTGCTGCACGATCTCGCTGGCGGTGCGGGTCGAGAAGGCGTTGCCGCCAGAGGAAAGATAGGCCGCGGTGATCGCCTTGGCGATCGCGCCCAGTTCGGAGGGCAGCGTCAGCCCCTGCGCGTCGATCGGCGTCGCGACCTGCTGCTTGAACTCCGAATTGTAGGTGCTCGTCAGCTTCGTCGCCTTGGCGCCGTTCATCCGGAACACCGCGAGCACATTGCCCGAGCGGTCGGTCACCGCGATCACCGAGGGGAGGCTGCGCGCCCTGGCCTCGCCGACCGCCTGGGCGATGACCTGCTGGACGTCGGCGACCGTCAGCGAGACCTGCTGCGGCGCGGTGTAGACCCGCGTACCGGTCGCCGTGGCGGCAGGCGTCGGCGTGGCGAACGTGCCGGGCACCGAATTGCCGTTGCCCCCGCCGCAGCCCGCCAGCGCAAGCGAAACCGATGCCAGCGCCGCCGTGCCCCGGGCCATGCTTCCCCGCCGCGTCATGTCAGCGCAGGCTCCGGATGCTCGAGACCGCATCCTGAAGCGCATGTCGGAAGACCAGCGGCTGGAAGCTGTTGGGCTCCTTCACCGCGGCATAGGCCTGGTTGATCTGGATGCGCAGGTTGCCCGCTGCTTCCGCGCTGACCATCCCCTGATTGACCATGCCGTTGAGCAGCGTGTCGATCGCCATGACCGACTGCACCGAACCTTCGTAGTCGGTGAAGCGCGTGGCGATGGCATCACCCGCGATCGTCTCCATGATCGAGAAGGTCTGCGCACGGCTGAAGCTGGCGGAGGCGAAGCGGTCCGCCAGCGCATTGGCGGTCTGCCGCAGCGCCTGCCCGGCGGTAACCGCCTGCGTGCGCCCCTGCCCCATCGCCGCGTGGAACGCCTTGCTGCGTGCTTCGAACGGCCCGGCAAGGTCGGGCGCGGCGACACGCGCGGCGGCGAGCAGCATGATCATGTTCTCGTCCTGGTAGGGCGGCATGCCGGGGTGGATCGGGCGCCCCGGATTGGGGATCGCGGTCACGTGCGCGTCATCGCCGTCGTAGATCCGGCGGTGGCAAGACTGGCAGTCGTAGAAGGTGAATTCGGGGAAGATCCCGTCGACCGCCCTGGCCGGTTCGCTGAACAGCGAGAGCGAGCGGTTGACCGCCTCGGCCTGGCCCACCGCCCACATGCGCATCGAGTTGGTCTTGGTGCCCTTGCGCTGGAGGTAGTCGGCGTCCTCGTTCCAGTGCTGCTGGAGCGTCGAGAACAGGTCGAGCTCGAACGAGATGCGCGGGTGCCCCGCGGCCATGATGCGGTGGTAGATGAACTGCCCTTCGCCATCGCCCGACAGGTGACAATCGAGACACACGCGGGCGCGGGCGCGCGGACTTACGAGATCGGTCATGCCCTGAGACAGGTCGCGGCGATAGGTCGCGCCAACGGTGTAGTGCGTGGAAATCCAGCTTCCGGCCGCGCCGTGGCAGGTCTCGCAATCGACCCCGTCCGACACCTTCGACGAACCCGGCGAGGCATGGCAACCCAGGCACTCGCGCTGCACGCCCGCGCTGTCGAGCCCGAGACGGCGGACGATGCCCTGGCCGCGCGGTTCGAGGATTACGCGATAGGCGCGGCTATGCGCGCCGGCGGGGGAACTTTCATCCTGCCACAGCCTGAGTTCGTCCTGCCGCACCGGGGTTCCGTCGGGAACCGAATGGCCGTGACAGGTCGAGCCCGCGCAGCTCGCCACGCCGAGGTGGGCATGCGGCGACGGCGCGCCGGCGCCCTGCGCCTGCACCGCGCCGGCCGGAACGATCAGCGAAGCAGCAAGCGCCGCGGCGGCCATCGCCAGGCAAGCCAGGATGGCCCATGCGCCCGAGCGCGGAATGGAACGGCAGGCGGAACCAAGCCGCTGCACTGGTTTGGAAATACCAAGCATTGCCCCCCATTCCTGCCGGTCGCCCGCAGAGCCGGAGCTTCTTGCCCCTTCAACCCTGCGCCGGCGGTATTCGCAATGCGACCCCGATTGCCCGGCACTATGCCACGCAGGCAGCGCGCTTCAAAGCATCGAATTCGGATTCAACCTTCGCGCCGGATCACCAGGTTGCGGATTTCGCTCATGTCCTCCATCGCGAAGCGCACACCCTCGCGGCCGAGCCCCGAATCCTTGACCCCGCCATAGGGCATGTTGTCGACGCGGTAGCTCGATACGTCGTTGACCACGATGCCGCCGACGTCGAGGTCGTCCCAGGCTTCCAGCACCTTGTGGATGTCGCGCGTGAACAGCCCGGCCTGCAGGCCGAAGCGGCTGTCGTTGACTTCGGCAAGCGCCGCCTTCCAGTCGGTGAAGCGCGACAGCACGACGACCGGGCCGAAGGCCTCTTCGCGCACCACGTCGCAACCCTCGGGCGCATCCTCCAGCAGCGTCGCTTCGAGCATCGCGCCGTCGCAGCCGCCGCCCGCGAGCAGCTTCGCCCCGCCCGCCACGGCGGCGTCGATCCAGCCCTTGAGCCGCTTCGCCTCCTTTTCGGATATCATCGGGCCGATGAAGGTCTGGCGGTCCTTGGGGTCGCCAGACTTGAGCGTGGCGACCTTGGCGACCATCATGTCGCGGAAGGCGTCATAGACGTCGGCGTGGACGATCACACGCTGCACGTGGATGCAGCTCTGCCCCGACTGGTAGTAGCCGCCGAAGATGATGCGGGCGAGCGCGTGATCGAGATCGGCGTCCTTGTCGACCACCACCGCCGCGTTGCCGCCGAGTTCGAGCACGACCTTCTTCTTGCCCGCGCGCGCCTTCAGGTCCCAGCCCACGCCGGGCGAGCCGGTGAAGCTGAGCAGCTTCAGCCGCTCGTCGGTGGTGAACAGGTCCGCCCCGTCGCGGCTGGCGGGCAGGATCGAAAACGCGCCTTCGGGCAGCACGTCGCACTCGGCCAGCACCTCGCCCATGATGATCGCGCCGAGCGGGGTAAGGCTCGCGGGCTTCATCACGAAGGAGCAGCCCATCGCGATGGCCGGGGCGATCTTGTGCGCGGCGAGGTTCAGGGGGAAGTTGAAAGGGCTGATGAAGCTGCACGGCCCGATCGGCACGCGCTTCCACATGCCCATGTAGCCTTTCGCGCGGGCAGAAACGTCGAGCGGCTGGATCTCGCCGTAGTTGCGCGTCGCTTCCTCGGCGGCGATGCGGAACGTGTCGATCAGGCGCGTGACCTCCCCCTCGGCATCGGCGATCGGTTTTCCGGCCTCGACGCACAGCGCATAGGCGAGCTCGTCGAAGCGTTCGCGGAAGCGCATCACGCAGTGATCGAGCACGTCGCGCTTTTCATAGCTCGCCAGCTTCGCCATCGGCTCCGCCGCACGAACGGCGCCTGCGATCGCCGCGTCGATCACGTCAGGCGTGGCGAGCGCGGTGCGGAACGCGACCTCGCCGGTGAACTTGTCGGTCACCGCAAGATCGGTGTTGGGCTGCACCGCCTTGTTGTTGAGGTAGAGCGGGTAGGTGTCCTTCAGTTGAACCATCATTTCCTCCCCCCTCCTGCAAGCGGGAGGGGAATTAAATCACAGCGCCTTCGACAGAGCCTTGATGTCCTTGTTGAGAATCTGGTCGTTCTCCGAATAGTCGACCGGGCAATCGATCAGGTGCACGCCCGGCGTTTCTCGGCAGGTGGCGAGCAGTCCGGCAAGGTGCGCGCTCGATTCCACCCGATGCCCCTTGGCGCCGTAGCTCTCGGCGTACTTCACGAAATCGGGGTTGCCATAAGTCAGGCCCCAGTCCTTGAAGCCCATGTTGGCCTGCTTCCAGCGGATCATGCCATAGGAATCGTCGCGCAGGATCAGCACGGTGAGGTTGAGCCCCAGCCTTACCGCAGTCTCCATCTCCTGGCTGTTCATCATGAACCCGCCATCGCCGCAGATCGCCATCACCTTGCGGTCGGGATAGAGCATCGCGCTCATCATCGCGCTGGGCAGTCCCGCGCCCATTGTCGCGAGCGCGTTGTCGAGCAGCACGGTGTTGGGCAGGTAAGCGGTAAAGCCGCGCGCGAACCAGATCTTGTAGACCCCGTTGTCGAGGCAGATGATCCCGTCCTCGGGCATCGCGTCGCGAACCTGCTGGACGAGGTGCGGCGGGAAGATCGGGAAGCGCGCGTCGGCGGCGAGCTTGCCCGTGTGGTCGAGTTCGGCGGCGTGATAGGCGAGCATGTGGTCGAACTTCCACTTGCCCTGCGGCACGATGTCTTCCTTGATCTGCCAGATCGCGTTGGCGATGTCGCCGATCACCTCGATCTGCGGGAAGTACACCGGGTCGACCTCGGCGGTGCGGGTCGAGACGTGGATCACCGTGCGCCCATCGCCGTCACGCATGAAGAACGGCGGTTTCTCGATCACGTCGTGGCCGACGTTGATGATGACGTCTGCGTCTTCCACCGCGCGGTGGACGAAGTCCCCGGCGGACAGTGCCGCGCAGCCGAGGAACTTGGGGTGACGCTCGTCGATCACGCCCTTGCCCATCTGCGTGGTGAGGAAGGGGATGCCCGTCTTCTCGACGAACTGGCGCAGCATGCGCCCGGTCATCTTGCGGTTGGCGCCCGCACCGATCACCAGCACCGGTGCCTTTGCTTCCTCGATCGCCTTCACCGCGATGCGGACCGCCTTGGGCTCGGCCGAGGGACGGCGCGCGATCGAGGCGGGGATGGGATGCGAATCGGTATGTTCGTCGGCGATATCCTCGGGCAGTTCGAGGTGAACCGCGCCGGGTTTTTCCTCCTCGGCCAGCCGGAACGCCTCGCGCACGCGGCTCGGGATGTTGTCGGCCGAAGCGAGCTGGTGCGCGTACTTGGTAATCGGCCCCATCATCGAGACCACGTCGAGAATCTGGAAACGCCCCTGCTTCGACTTCTTGATCGGCTTCTGCCCGGTGATCATCATCATCGGCATCCCGCCAAGCTGGGCATAAGCGGCGGCGGTGACGAAATTGGTCGCGCCCGGCCCCAGCGTCGCCAGGCACACCCCGGTCTTTCCGGTATGGCGGCCATAGGTCGCAGCCATGAATCCCGCGCCCTGCTCGTGGCGCGTCAGCACCAGCTCGATCTTGGTCGAGCGCGACAACGAATCGAGGAAGTCGAGGTTTTCTTCGCCCGGTACGCCGAATACGTACTTCACGCCTTCCGCCTCGAGGCATTCGATGAAAACGTCGGAAGCCTTTTTGCCCTTGCCTTCGGCCATGTGCCGCTCCTGACTTGACGGGCTGGCGCGGCCAGGCGTCGCCCTAGTTCTCCCCAGTCGATTGCGACCGCCGGCGAGGCATCGTTGTCGTTATGGCCCCCGTGCCCGCCTGACCTTGCACGGCCTATCAAAGCCGGGCAGGCGAGTCACGCGTGATGCGAGCGGCTCGCAGCTTTCAGTAACCAAGCTCCAGGTCCACCCGGTACTCGAGCGGCTCGCCCGCGCGATAGCGTTCGAGGTTGGCGAGGAACCGCTCGACTCCGCGCTGGAACATCCGATTCTGCGAACGTCCGCTGAGGTGCATGGTGATGTGCGCGCCGGGCAGGTCCCACAGCGGATCGTCGGCCGGAAGCGGTTCGGGCGTGGTCACGTCGAGGAAGGCCGATCCGATCCGCCCTTCGCGCAGCGCGGCGACGATGGCCGGCTGGTCGATCACCGATCCGCGCGCGACGTTCATCACGCAGGCCGTGGTCTTCATCGCGGCAAGCTCGGCCGCGCCGATCATCCCGTCGGTTTCGGGCGTTGCCGGGACCGCGACGATGATCCAATCGAACTCGCCGAGCCGCGCGCGCCACTCATCGGGCCGCAGCGCCCCGTCACCGCCCGAACGGCGTACCGGCGTGACCTCCACTTCCATCCCGCGCAGCACTTGTCCGACGCGCTGGCCGATCGCACCGTAGCCCAGGATCAGCGCGCGACTACCGGCGAGTTCCATCGTGCCCGGCGGGTCGCGCAGCCATTCGTGCCGGTCCTGCGCGCGAACGACCTCGCGGTAACCCTTGGCGATCGTGAGCATCCCCATCGCGACGTACTCGGCGATGGTGATCGCGTTGATCCCCGCCCCGTTGGTGAAGGCAACGTCCCGCGCGCGCAGCACGTCGAGCGGGAAGCCGTCGACTCCGGCATAGACCGAGTTCAACCACTTGAGCCCGGTCGCCAGTTCGATCGCCTTCGCCATGTCGGTCTTCTTGTGCAGGTCGAACCAGCCGATCTCGGCCCGCGGCGCGAGTTCGAACAGGCGCTCGGTGGTTTCGAAGAAATGCGGCTCGACCCAGTCGGGCAGCCGCGCCTCGACCAGCGGGCGCGCCATGGCGTTCATCACGAGGATGGTCATGTATTTCTCCCCTCCCGCTTGCGGGGAGCCGCAGGCGTTGCGCAGCAACAGCGGCCGGTGGTGGGCCGGACAACTGCAAGATTCGTTGGAGGGACAATGCCCACCCCTAACCCCTCCCGCAAGCGGGAGGGGAACGATGTCAGCCCAGATTCCACTCCCAGCCGAGCGGGTCGCCGTCCATCACTTCGACGCCTTTCGCGGCAAGCTCGTCGCGCAGCGCGTCGGACCTGGCGAAGTCCTTCGCGGCGCGGGCTTCCTTGCGCGCGGCGAGCGCGGCTTCGATCTCGGATTCAGTGATGGTCGCGTCCTTGGGGCGGATGCGTAGCGCGGTGCGCTGAAGGTCGAGCAAGCCCAGCCCCAGCACCGCGTCCATCGCCGCGACCAGCGCCAGCTTCTCGGCAGGATCGACCTTCTTCATGGCGATCGCCTCTTCCATCGCGGTGAGCGCGATGGGCGTGTTGAGATCGTCGGAAACCGCCGCGTCGAACTTGTCCATCAGCGGTGCAAGTTTCTGGCCCCAGCCTGCTGCCGGCGCTTCCGCCCGCTCCTTGAGCTGCGAAATCGCCATCACCATCCGCTTCAGCCGCACCAGCGCGGCGCCCAGCCCTTCCCAGCTGAATTCCAGCTCGCTGCGGTAATGCGCCTGGAGGCACATCATGCGGTAGGCGAGCGGATGATAGCCCTTGTCGATCAGCAGTTGCAGCCGCAGGAACTCGCCCGACGACTTGCTCATCTTGCCCGAACGCTCGACGAGGAAGTTGTTGTGCATCCAGATGCGCGCGCCTGAACAGGCCGCATCGTCGAGCGAGCCGCATTCGGTGAACGCCTGGTTCTGCGCGATCTCGTTGGGGTGGTGGATCTCGCGGTGGTCGATCCCGCCGGTGTGGATGTCGAACGGAAAGCCGAGCAGCTTGCCGCTCATCACGCTGCATTCGAGATGCCATCCCGGCGCGCCCGGTCCCCACGGCGAATCCCACTCCATCTGCCGCTTCTCGCCCGGCGGGGTCTTGCGCCAGATGGCGAAGTCGGCGGCGTTGCGCTTGCCCTCGACCGCGTCGATCCGTCCCTCGCCATCCTCGGTATGCGCGCGGGCGAGCCGGCCGTAGTCCTCGACCGTCGAGACGTCGAAGTAGAGCCCGGTGTCGAGCTCGTAGCAATGCTTGTCCGCGATGCCTTTCGCGAACTCGATCATCTGCGGCACGTAGTCGGTGGCGATCGACCAGTTGGCCGCCTCGGGCTTGCCCGCCTGCATTGGCCCTCGGATATTGAGCGCCCTGATGTCCGCCCAGTAGGCCTCGGTGTAGTGCCGGGCGATGTCCCAGATCGACTGGTGCTGCGCCGCGGCGGCCTTCTCCAGCTTGTCCTCGCCCGCATCGGCGTCGTCGGTCAGGTGGCCGACGTCGGTGATGTTGATGACGTGGGTGAGCCTGTAGTCCTTGAAGCTCAGCGTGCGGCCCAGCACGTCGGCGAAGACATAGGCGCGCATGTTGCCGATGTGCGGGTAGTTGTAGACCGTCGGCACGCAGGTATAGACGCGCGCCTCTCCCGCGTGGACGGGCTCGAACACCTCGGGCTTGCGGGTCAGGCTGTTGAACAGCGTAAGCGGGACGGAAAGCGCAGCGTTTGTCATCTGCTGCGCCATTGCCC
>JAJXVK010000011.1 GCA_021782155.1 Pseudomonadota bacterium | reverse complement strand
ATCTTCATCATCGCGAACAGCGCCCAGACGAGGCCGAGCGCACACAGGAACGTCGACCACGACCAGTAGTAGCCGTGCTGGTAGATATACTTGTGCTGGATCGCCATGACGCCGCCGTCGGAGCCCTGGCTGCCAACGATTCCCGCCAGCAGCAGGGTCAGGATCATCCCCGGAATGATCGACTTGAAGAATGCCATGCGCGCCTGTTCCTTTTCCGCGTTCGGCCGCCTGCGATCGTGCGCGCGAACATTAGCCGGGGTTGGTTAATGCCCGGTTACCCCGGCGATCGCCTCGATCGCCTCGATCGCGCGCTGCTCGCGTTCGGCCCAGCCACCCGCGATGCGGGTGAACGGCACGCCGGCGCGCACCAGCATGTCCTCGGCGATCGCGGCGAATGCGGCGCGGGCCGCACCGGTTCCGAAGAAGCGCGTGCCGTCCGCGATCCACGGCACGTCGGGGGCGAAGAGCAGGTAGTGGTCCGCCTTCCCGTATGCCAGCAGCACGCCGGGCACGGTGCCGAACAGCATCTGCGCCCATGCGGCGGTCATCAGCGGATCGGTGTCGAGGATCAGCACCTCGGGGTTTGCTGCCGAGGCGGCGCGCATCGCCGCGTCCTGCCCCTCGGCGATGGCCAGGAGATCGTCCATCACCAGCTCGGTGCCGCGCGTCTCACAGTATTCGCGGCCGTATTCGGCCACCCAGGGCCAGCCGAAGCGCGCGTGGAGCCGCTGGGCCAGCACCGACTTGCCGGTGCTCTCCGCGCCGTGGAGGCAGATGCGCTTCACGCCCGCGCGCGCCGCGCGGCGCGGCTCCACTCGATCAGGCCGAGCACCGAGATGACGAGGAAGCCCGCATAGAGCACCGCGGTGAGGGTGAGCCCGCGGATCACGAACAGCCCGATCGAGACGACATCGATCCCCACCCACAGCACCCAGTTCTCGACCCGGCGGAACGAGAGCAGGAACTGCGCGGCGATGCTCGCTCCGGTCACTGCCGAATCGGCGAAGGGCATCGCCGCGTCGGTCAGCGCGTGCATCACCGCGCCGAGCGAGAGCGACAGCGCCGCCGTCACCGCGCTCCATGCGATCCGCGCGCGGGGGGACAGCCACGAGACCGCGACCGCGTGTTCCTCGCCGCCGGCGCGGTGCCACAGCCACCAGCCGTAGCCCTGCACCACGAAGAAGAAGACCTGCAGGCCCGCTTCCGAATAGAGCCTGGCGCGGTACAGCACGAAGGCCAGCACCGCGACCATCGCCATGCCGAACGGGAAGTTCCAGATCGAGCGGCGCACCAGCAGGATGATGTTGGCGAAGCCGAGGACGAAGGCGGCCGCCTCGAGCGGGTTCATGCGGTCCTGTCTCCCCCCGTCGGCACGATCAGCCGAGCGCCGCCGCCCACTCGTCGGGCTTGAAGCCGACCAGCAGCCCGCCCGGGAGTTCGACGATCGGGCGCTTGATGCAGCTCGGGTTGGCAAGCATGACCGCGACGGCCTTCGCCGCATCGATATCGGCCTTGTCCGCTTCGGGCAGCTTGCGGAAGGTGGTGCCGGCGCGGTTGAGCACTTTCTCCCAGCCCGCCGCGGCCACCCAGTCCGCCAGCTTGCCCGCGTCGGCGCCCTGCTTCTTGTAGTCGTGGAAGGTATAGGCGAGGCCCTTTCCATCGAGCCAGGCGCGCGCCTTCTTTACCGTGTCGCAGTTGGGAATGCCGTAGAGGGTGATGGTCAAGAGTTCGGCCTTTCGAATTCCACCACTCGTGCGTCGGCGCAGGTCCACATGGTGAAGTACTCGTAGTATTCGGCGCGCCCGCGGCCCTGCGCGGCGCGATGTTCGGGATGGCGCGACCAGGCCTTGGCGTCGGCCTCGCTGCGCCACACGCTGACCGTCACCGTCTCGCCATCGGGCGCGGCGTAGCTTTTGTACGAGACGAAGCCGGGCTGCGCTTCGGCAAGTTCGCCCATCCGCGCGGCGTCGGACTGGTAGTCGGCGGCGTCATGCCCGTCGCGCTTGCGGCTCACAAAGACATTCACGTACATGGGAACCAGCGTTAGCGGGCTGGACAATCGTCCTCAATACGACAAGAGCGCGTTTTCATGAGCTTCAACACCTTCGGCCACATGCTGCGCTTCTCCACCTGGGGCGAGAGTCACGGACCGGCGATCGGCGCGGTGGTCGACGGGTGCCCGCCGGGCCTCGCGCTGAGCGAAGCGGACATCCAGCCGTTCCTCGACGCGCGCCGTCCCGGCCAGTCGCGCTTCACCACGCAGCGCCAGGAGCCCGACCAGGTGAAGATCCTGTCGGGCGTGTTCGAGGGCAGGACCACCGGCACGCCGATCAGCCTGATGATCGAGAATGTCGACCAGCGTTCGAAGGACTATTCCGAGGTCGCCAAGGCCTATCGCCCGGGCCACGCCGACTATGCCTATGACGCCAAATACGGCTTTCGGGACTATCGCGGCGGCGGGCGCTCGTCGGCGCGCGAGACCGCGAGCCGGGTGGCGGCGGGCGGCGTGGCGCGTCTGGTGATCCCCGAAGTGACGATCCTCGGCTGGGTCTCGGCGATCGGCGGCGACGAGATCGACAGGACGAACTTCGATCCCGCCGAGATCGGCCGCAACCCGTTCTTCTGTCCCGACGCCGCCGCCGCCGCGCGCTGGGAGAAGCTGGTCGATGGCGCGAGGCAGGCGGGCTCGTCGCTGGGCGCGGTGGTCGAATGTGTGGCGCAAGGGGTTCCGGCCGGCTGGGGCGCACCGCTCTATGCCAAGCTCGATGCGGAGCTGGCCCACGCGATGATGGGGATCAACGCGGTCAAGGGCGTCGAGATCGGCGACGGCTTCGCGGCCGCGCGCAACACCGGCGAAGGCAATGCCGACCCGATGCGGCCCCCTGAATCTGGCAAGCGCAATGATGGCCCGGCCTTCCTCGCCAACCACGCGGGCGGCATCGCGGGCGGCATCTCGACCGGGCAGCCTGTGACGGTGCGCGTGGCATTCAAGCCGACCAGTTCGATCCTCACGCCCGTGCCGACCGTGACCCGCGAAGGGGAGGCGACTGAGCTGTTCACCAAGGGCCGCCACGACCCTTGCGTGGGCATCCGCGGCGTGCCGGTGGTCGAAGCGATGATGGCGCTGGTGCTCGCCGACCAGAAGCTCATGCACCGAGGTCAGTGCGGCTGACGGCTCGAGGCTGGCTCCGGCGATCCGGTTGAACCGATCGAATCCTCAACCGGAACTGACAATCATTCTCAAAAGATTGATCGTTTCTCTCGATCAACCTCACCGGATAATTGCTATGGCAATTCGCGGTGAAAAATCGTCATCACGACAGCGCACCGATTCTCTTATCTGCAGTCACCAAGGAGAACTGACATGGGATTGAAGGGCTCGAAGACCGAGGACAACCTCAAGGCGGCCTTCGCCGGCGAAAGCCAGGCCAACCGCCGTTACCTCTATTTCGCACAGAAGGCCGACATCGAGGGCTATAACGACGTCGCGGCGGTGTTCCGCTCGACCGCCGAGGGCGAGACCGGCCACGCGCACGGCCATCTCGAATACCTCGAGGAATGCGGCGATCCGGCGACCGGCGAGCCGATCGGTGCGACCAGCGACAACCTCAAGGCGGCGATCGCCGGCGAGACGCACGAATACACCGACATGTATCCGGGCATGGCCAAGACCGCGCGCGAGGAAGGCTTCGACGAGATCGCCGACTGGTTCGAAACTCTGGCCAAGGCGGAAAAGAGCCACGCCGGCAAGTTCCAGAAGACGCTCGACAGCATGGACGCCTGATCCCAGGCCGAACAACCCGGCCCGGCATGCCCGCCGCATTCTTGCGGGCGCGCCGGGCCGGACGCTTTTGCATTTCCGGGGGCACAATCGCATGGAAGGCAGCCTTGAGGCACCGACCCGCCACACCATCCCGTGGCAGGACGAGGCATGGTACGACGAGGATGCGCTCGACAAGGAGTTGCGGCGGGTGTTCGACATCTGCCACGGCTGCCGGCGCTGCTTCAACCTGTGCGACAGTTTCCCGATCCTGTTCGATGCGGTCGACGAAAGCCCTAACGAGGAGGTCGACGACCTTTCCATGGGCCAGCTGAAGGCCGTCGTCGATGCCTGCACGCTGTGCGACATGTGCTTCATGACGAAGTGCCCCTATGTCCCGCCGCACGATTTCGACCTCGATTTTCCCCACCTTATGCTGCGCGCGAGGGCGGTCGAGCACCGCAAGGGCGAGACCAGCTTCGCCGACCAGCAGCTTTCGCAGATGACCCGCAACAGCAGGCTCGGCAGCGCGATGTCGGGCCTCGCCAACTGGGCGACGAAGGAAGACAACGGCCTCACCCGCGGCCTGATGGAATCGACCCTGGGGATCGACAGGCGCGCGCATGTTCCGCCGTTCATGGGCAAGCCGCTGACCTCGCGCGCCATCCCCGCGCCCAATCCCGCCGGCCCTGCGCTCGGCCGCAAGGTCGCGCTCTACGCCGGGTGCCACGACAACTTCAACGACGGCACGCCGGGCGAGGCCGCGATCAAGGTGCTCGCCCACCAGGGCTGCGAAGTGCGGGTCGAATATCCCGATTGCTGCGGCATGCCCAAGTTCGAAAACGGCGATCTCGCTGCCGTCTCCGGCCAGGCGAAGAAGATCGCCGCGCATTTCGCGCCGCTGATCGCCGATGGCTGGGACGTGGTCCCGCTCACCACCTCGTGCGCACTGATGCTCAAGTTCGAATGGCCGCTGATCGAGCCCGGCAACGAACAGGTCGCGTTGCTCAGCCGCCATGCTTTCGACGTGTCCGAATATGTCGTGCGGCTGGCCAAGGACACCGGGCTCGCCCCGATCGAGCCGATGGCCAAGAGCATCGCGGTGCATTTCGCCTGCCACGCGCGTGCGCAGAACATGGGGCCCAAGGCGATGGAAATGCTCCGCCTGATCCCCGAGGCCAAACCCCAGCTGACCGAACGCTGCAGCGGTCACGGCGGCAAGTGGGGGATCTTCAAGGACAACTTCGACACCGCGCTCAAGGTCGGCAAGACAGCGGGTCGCAACCTGATGAAGGGCGATCCCGACCTGATCGTCTCCGAATGCCCGCTCGCCGGTCCGCACTTGCGGCAGGTGATCGAGGCCAACGGCGACACCCCGCCCGCGCGGATCGGCCATCCGATCGAAGTGCTCGCCGCCGCCTATAACCTCTGAGAGACGTCATGCCCCGCGATTCGCGAACCATCACCGCCGCCGACATCCTTTCGCTGTCCGACTATGAACAGATCCGCAAGGAGAAGAAGGAAGAGGCGATCGCCCGCAAGAAGCTGACCCGGCTGGCGATCGGCCCCTATGCCACCGCGCTGTTCGAGACCTGGGACAGCATGTGGTTGCAGATCCAGGAGATGCTGCGGATCGAGAAGGGCGGCGAGGAACAGCTCAAGGACGAACTCGCCGCCTACGACCCGATGGTGCCCAAGGGCGGCGAACTGACCATGACGCTGCTGTTCGAGATCGACGACGAGGTCCGCCGCGATGCCTTCCTGCGCTCGATCGGCGGGATCGAGGACCATATCGCGCTGTCGGTCGGCGGCATCGAGGTCCGCGCCCAGGCCGAAGCCGACGTCGAGCGCACCCGCGCCAGCGACGGCAAGGCGAGCTCGGTCCATTTCCTCCATTTCGACCTGCCGCCCGAAGCGGTCGCCGCTTGGAAATCGGGCGAAGGCCAGGCGATGGTGCTGATCGACCATCCGAACTACGGCCACGCCGCGCTGATCGGCCCGGATGCCCGCGCCTATCTCGCGCGCGAGTGCCTCTAGCCCCGCTCAATCGCCGCGCGCATTGCTGCATTGCACCACGCGCAATCGCTGACTAGTCTCCCCCGTAATCATTGGGGTTGTCGGGGAGATTTCCATTGGCGCGTCGGCTCACGCTCTACATCATCCTTGGTATGGTGCTCGGCCTGGTGCTCGGCGCGGTGCTCAACAACGCCTACCCGGTGGGCGACCCCGCGCTGGCGCAATGGGCCGACTACCTGAAACTGCTGGCCGACGTCTTCCTCAAGCTGATCAAGATGATCATCGCGCCGCTGGTCTTCGCGACGATCGTCACCGGCATCGCCAACATGGGCGACAGCTCCGCGCTGGGGCGGATCGGCACGCGGGCGCTGGCATGGTTCATCAGCGCCAGCCTGCTTTCGCTGAGCCTCGGCCTCACGCTGGTCAATCTGTTCAAGCCCGGCGTCGGCCTGTCGCTGGCGACGACCGACAAGGTGGGCGACCTTGCCACCAGCGAGTTCACATTCCGCCACTTCGTGCTCGAGATATTCCCGACCAGCGCCTTTGACGCGATGGCGCAGAACCACATCCTGCAGATCCTGGTGTTCTCGCTGTTCACCGGCGTCGCGCTGTCGGCGATCGGCGAGAAGGGCGAGATCATCGTGCGCGGCTGCGAGGCGCTGACCGAGGTCATGCTGCAGATCACCGACTACGTGATGCGCTTTTCGCCCTTCGCGGTGTTCGGCGCGATCGCCAGCGCGGTGGCGGTCAAGGGGCTGGGGATCATCGCAACCTACGGCGTGCTGGTCGGCGAGTTCTATTTCGGGCTGCTGCTGCTGTGGCTGCTGCTGCTGTCGATCGGGGCGGTGTTCCTGAGGAAGCGGATCTTCCTGCTCGTGCGCTATATCCGCGAGCCGCTGCTGCTCGCCTACTCGACCGCGAGTTCCGAAGCCGCGCTGCCCAAGCTGTTCGAGCAACTCGACCGCTTCGGCGTGCCGCGCCGCGTTTCGGGCTTCATGCTGCCCTTGGGCTACAGCTTCAACCTCGACGGCTCGATGATGTACCTCTCCTTCGCGACGGTGTTCATCGCGCAGGCCTATGGCATCCATATGTCGCTCGAAAGCCAGGTGCTGATGCTGCTGACGCTGATGGTGACGAGCAAGGGCATCGCCGGCGTGCCGCGGGCCAGCATCGTGGTGATCGCCGCGACGCTGACCCAGTTCGGGCTGCCGGTCGAGGGGATCGCGCTGATCCTCGGCATCGACCAGTTTCTCGACATGGGCCGCACCGCCACCAATGTGGTGGGCAATGCCGTGGCGACCTCGGTCATCACCCAGTGGGAAGGCATGCTCCAGCCGCCGATGGACCCCGATGCCGAACCGCTCCACGCGCCTTCGCACACCATCGCGCATGGCCGGTCCGGACTGAACGTCGACCCGGACCAGTAGGCGAGACTACATCTTCGGCTGCTTTTCCAGCTCGATTGGCTGGAACTGACCAAGTCCGCAGGCCGTCGCCGGCTCGAGTGTGTCGCCAAAGTGTTGCAGCACGTGGATGATGTCCGTGCTGCACAACTGGCTTAGCGAGGTCTCGTAGGAAAAGGCGCGCTCGAAGCCGAGGCTGCTGCACTGGTATGGCAGCGTGTTGCGGTACCACTGGCTGCCCACGCGGAAGTCGATGGTGCGGTCGTCGCGCACGCGGCTCTCCCGGATTTGCGCAAGCGGGATGCAGCCTTGCATGGGGCCGGCGGGCTTCGCGGCCGGCACACGGTCGGCGCGCGCGGTCTGTTGCATGCCGTTCTGCGCGGTGCAGCCGGCGAGCAGGCCCAGCGATGCGATCATGGTGATCAGGTGGAAAGCTTTCATGGCCGTCCTTCAGTTGCCTTCGTCTTCCCCCGCGCCTTCACCTTACGCTCTCCGGGTGGCGGAGTCTTGTCCCTGAACGCGCAAAGGTCCGCTACGGGGCAGCGCCAGCATTCGGGACTGCGCGCCTTGCAAAGGTAGCGTCCGTGGAGGATCAGCCAGTGATGCGCACCGACACGGAAGGGGTTCGGCACGCGCTTCTCGAGCAGCGCCTCGACCTTCTCGGGCGTCTTGCCCCTGGCGAGGCCGGTGCGGTTGCTCACGCGGAAAACATGGGTGTCGACAGGGAAGGTCTCGGCCCCGAGCGCACAGTTCAGCACCACGTTCGCGGTCTTGCGTCCCACGCCGGGCAGCGCGACCAGTGCGTCGCGGTCCATCGGCACTTCGCCGCCGTGGTCGCGCACGAGGATTTCCGAGAGCGCGATGACGTTCTTCGCCTTCGCGTTGAACAGCCCGATGGTCTTGATGTGGTCCCTCAGCCCTTCCTCGCCCAGCGCAAGCATCTGTGCGGGGGTATTCACTTCGGTGAAAAGCTTGCGCGTCGCCTTGTTGACCCCGGCGTCGGTCGCCTGCGCCGAGAGCACGACCGCGACGAGCAGCTGGTAGGTGTTGCCGAATGCAAGCTCGGTCTGCGGGTCCGGGTTCAATTCGCACAGGCGGCGGAAGAACTCGAAGATGTCCGCCTTCTTCAAAGCCCCAGCACCTCGGGCATCGTGTAGCGCGCCGCTTCCTGCCCGAGCAGCCATTCCGCCGCCTTCACCGCGCCGCGCGCGAAGATCGCGCGGTTCTCGGCCAGGTGCGAGAGGCTGAGCCGCTCGTTGTCGGCGAGGAAGTGCACGGTATGGTCGCCCGCCACCGTTCCGCCGCGCAGGGATGCGAAGCCGATCGTGCCGGTGGGCCGCGCGCCGGTGATCCCGTCGCGCCCGCGCACCGCGGCCTGCGACAGCTCCACCTCGCGCCCCGCCGCCGCGGCCTCGCCAAGCAGCAGCGCGGTACCCGATGGCGCATCGACCTTCATGCGGTGGTGCGTCTCGACGATCTCGATGTCCCAGTCCTCGCCGAGCCGGTGCGCCGCCTCGCGCACCAAGTGGGCGAGCAGCGTGACGCCCAGCGAGGTGTTGCCCGTCTGCAGCACGGCGATGTGCTGTGCGGCATTGTCGATGAGGAAGTGGTGGCGCTCCTCCAGCCCGGTGGTGCCGACCACGATCGGCGTCTGGGCCGCTGTTGCCGCGTCGAGGTTCGCTTCGAGCGCGGCCGACGAGGAGAAATCGACCAGTACGTCGCTCGCCAGTGCGAGCGGTGCCGCGTCGTCGCCCTTGTCGATCCCGCCCGCCAGCTCGTGCCCCGCGGCGAGGATCGCGCTTTCCAGCGCGTGCCCCATGCGTCCCTTGCTGCCGATGATCCCGATTCTGGCCATTGCTCACCCCTTGCTTGCCGTGCTTCATGGGGCCGATGGACGGCATTCGCAACATCGTGATCCTGACCGGCGCGGGGATTTCCGCCGAAAGCGGGATAGACACCTTCCGCGGCGGGGGAGGCCAAAGTGGTTTGGGACTCTGGGAGCAGCACCGTGTAGAGGACGTGGCGACCCCCGAGGCCTTCGCGCGCGACCCCAACCTCGTGCTGCGCTTCTACGACATGCGGCGCGCGGCTGTGCAGGAAAAGCTGCCCAACCCGGCGCACGATGCGCTCGCCCGGCTCGACGCGAAATGGAAAGGCGGGCTGCTGATCGTCACGCAGAACGTCGATGACCTCCACGAGCGTTCCGGGGCTTCCCGTGTGCTGCACATGCACGGCGAGCACCTCAACGCCTGGTGCACCTGGTGCGACACGCGCAGCCGCTGGACCGGCCCGCTGGTCGAACGCCCGCCATGCCCGGTGTGTGGCGCCTGCGCGCTGCGACCCGACGTCGTGTGGTTCGGCGAGATGCCCTACCGCATGGACGAGATATACGCCGCGTTGCGCAGCGCCGACCTGTTCGTGTCGATCGGCACCTCGGGAGCGGTCTATCCCGCCGCCGGCTTCGTGCAGACCGCGCGCGATCTTGGCGTGCGCACGCTCGAGCTCAACCTCGAACGCTCGCAGGGTTCCGAGTGGTTCCACGAGACCCGGCTCGGCCCGGCGAGCGAAGTGGTGCCCGCGTGGGTGGACGAGATGCTAGGCTGACCCGCATCCCGAACACCCGGCATCCTTCGCGATCCGCATCGAGCGCATGTCGGGCTTCATCCCGTTGAACAGGTAGAGCTGCCCCCACTGGGGATCGCCCAGCGTGCTGACGTTCTCGAGCAAGGCGCGCAGGCCATGCATCGCCGCGAAAGCGCCGACCATGCCGACCATCGCGCCCAGCACGCCCTGTTCGGCGCAGGTATCGCAGTCCTCGGCGTCGAAGGCGTCGCCCACGAAGCAGCGGTAGCATGGCTGGCCCTCGCGGTGCCCGGCGAAGTTCGCCACCTGCCCCTGGAAGCGCCCGAGCGCCGCGCTGGTGAGCGGAACGCCTTCCGCCACGCAGGCGTCCGACACGGCGAGGCGCGTGGCGAAGTTGTCGCAGCCGTCGAGCACGATATCGGCGTCGCGCACAAGTTCGCGCGCGTTGTCGCGGGTGACGCGCAGGACCTGCGCCTCGACCTCGAGCGCCGGGTCGAAGCGGTGCGTCCACTCGGCGGCGACCTCGGCCTTGGCGCGCCCCACGTCGCTTGCCGCGAACAACGTCTGGCGCTGGAGGTTCGACGCCTCGATCACGTCGCTGTCGACCAGCGTCAGCCGCCCCACGCCCGCGCCGGCGAGGTACTGGAGCGCGGGATTGCCGATCCCGCCCATGCCCACGAGCACGACGTGCGCGCGCGTCAGCCTGTCCTGCCCCATGCCGCCGACCTCGGGCAGCACGATGTGGCGGGCGAAACGGTCGAGGCGGTCGGGGGGAAGGGACATGGATGCGGGATTAGTGGCGAGAAGTGGATTTTGCGAGGCCGATAAACTCCGCCGCGCCGTCAGATAAAAAATGAGCGCGAAAGGCATAGCCCTCGCGCTCCCAGGGACTGTGTTCTTGTCGCGACCCTTGCCGGGCTCAGTCTTCGAGTTGCCTCAGCAGCGTGCGCACGTCGCCGTCCATTTCGGCGTCGCGGGCACGCAGTTCCTCGATCAGGCGCACGGCGTGGATCACGGTCGAGTGATCGCGCCCGCCGAACTTGCGGCCGATCTCGGGGTAGGAGCGGGGGGTGAGCACCTTGGCGAGGTACATCGCCACCTGGCGCGGGCGCACCACCGCGCGGGCGCGGCGCTTCGATGCCATCTCGGTGCGGTCGACGCGGTAGAACTGGCACACCGTGCGCTGGATCTCGTCGATCGTGATGCGGCGGCGGTTGGCCGAGAGGATATCGGTGAGCTGTTCCTCGGCAAGCTGGAGCGAAACCGGCTGGCCGGTGAGCTGGGCATAGGCGATCAGCTTGTTGAGGCCCCCCACCAGTTCGCGCACGTTGCGGTTGATGGTGCGCGCGAGGAACTCGATCACGTCGGCCGGCACGTGCGTGGAGAAGCGCTGCAGGCGGTGTTCGAGGATCTTGCGGCGCAGTTCGATGTCGGCCGGCTGGATGTCGGCGACAAGGCCCATCGACAGGCGCGAGAGCAGGCGCTGCTCCACGCCGTCGAGCGCCTGCGGTGCGCGGTCGGCGGCGACCACCAGCCGCTTGCCCGCCGTAAGCAGCGCATCGATCGTGTGGAGGAATTCCTCCTGCGTCGAGGCCTTGCCGATGATGAACTGGATGTCGTCGACCAGCAGCAGGTCGAAACCGCGCAGGCGCTGCTTGAACTCGAGCATCTCGTTCTGACGCATGGCCTGGACGAACTCGACCATGAAGCGCTCGGCGGAACAGTAGAAGATGCGCGTGCCGGGGCGATTCGCGGCATAGGCATGTCCGATCGCGTGGAGCAGGTGCGTCTTGCCCTGGCCGGTCGAAGCCTTGAGATAGAGCGGCGAAAACTGCGGCGTGTCCTGTGCGGCCATGCGCTGCGCGGCATTGCAGGCGAGCACGTTGGCGCTGCCGGTGACGAATTCGGCAAAGGTCAGCGACGCGTCGAGCCCGCTCGCCAGAGCTTCGGCCATGCCCGGCGTCATCGCCGAAGGCGCGATCTGCGTCGCGGGAGCCAGCTGTGCGGCATCGCCGTTGAGGCGCAGCTCAGGCAGAGCCCGGCGGCGCGGATGCACGGTGATGCGCACCTGGCGCACTTCGCCGCGCGCGATCTTCCACGCGAGGCTCAGCCGGTCGGCGAAGCGGTCGGCGACCCAGTTGGCCGAGAACTCGGTGGGCAGGAACAGGTCGAGCGTGCCCGTGTCCTTGCAGAAGCTGCCCAGCTGGATCGGCTTGATCCACTGGCTGTGCAACTGCGGTCCGAGGTCCTTCTTGAGACCCTGGCTGATGTCGGCCCAGTCGGCGGCGAGATCGAGCGCTTCCTGGTCTTCGAACATCTGCCCGTCGTCGTCCTTCCTGCGCTGCGCTGAACCGGCGCCAACAGATTTCGCTTCGCCCCGGCCCGATCCGGAGCCCCCCACACCATCGAATTTCACTAGCCCGTTCCGTTCCGACTTGCTGCTGCAAGGACCCCCCTCGCAGACACGGCTTCCCCTCGTCCGCCAAGCTCGTCGGCGAGACTGCACTTCGATCGTTGCCTGTGACACCAGTTCAGACGGACGTCGCGACTGGCGGGGCCCTGTATGGACGAGCGGGCGCGAGAGGCAAGCGCGGGACCGCAAAAAAAATGAAATATTGACTCTTGACTCAGTAAGGTCCGCAGGATTCGGTCAAAGATCTTGAAAATCAGAGACTTACCAATAAAGCCGAAGCGAATCGCCGTATTTCCGGGATTTGCTGCGACCGCACATGGTAACTATCGTCACGGGCCTGAAACAAAAGAACATGGCGAGCGGGATCACCGCCGGCCATGTTCTTTTTTTGTGCCGATGCCCGCGGCGTTCAGCCGGCGCGGGCGCGAATCAGAGCGCAGCGACTCGCTTGGTCAGGCGCGAGAACTTGCGCGAGGCGGTGTTCTTGTGGAGCACGCCGCGGGCCACGCCGCGCGCCAGTTCGGGCTGCGCCGCCTTGAGCGCTTCGACCGCCGCCGGCTTGTCGCCGCCTTCGATCGCCGCTTCCACCTTCTTCACGAAAGTGCGGATGCGGCTCATGCGGTTGCCGTTGACGACGGCGCGGCGTTCGTTGCGGCGGATGCGCTTGCGGGCTTGCGGCGTATTGGCCATGTCTGTCCTTCGACCTTGCGTTCTCGAGCGGCCACCGGAGCGGCCGGGTAGTTCATGATTGCGTGCGAAACGGGCAGGCAAGCCCGCCGGAAAGCGGCGCCCTTAACCGTGCATGCGCGAATCGTCAACCGATTCCGCCACCCGTGTCCGTGTCCAGCCAGCCGGAAAGCTCGCGCCGCACCAGCGCTTCGACCAGCGCCATGCCGTCTTCACGCGCGTTGAGGCAGGCGAGCGCGGCGAAATGCGTGCCGCCCGCGGCGAGAAACTGTTCGCGCGCACGGATTCCGAGCTCTTCCAGTGTTTCGAGGCAGTCGGCGGAAAAGCCCGGTGCGGCGACCGCGACGGCCTTCGTCCCCTTGCGCGCTTCCTCGAGCAGCACTGCGTCGGTCGCGGGCTCGAGCCACTTCGCCCGGCCGAAGCGCGACTGGAAGGTTGTCTCTATGCGCAAGCCGGGGTGGCTGGCGGAGAAGGCGTCCGCCAGCAGGCGCGAGGTCTTCCTGCACTGGCAATGATAGGGATCGCCCAGGTGCAGCGTGCGCTCGGGCATGCCGTGGTAGCTCAGCAGCAGCAGCTCGGGCGCAAAGTCAAGCGCGGCGACCTGGCGCGAAAGGTCGGCGTGGAGCGCGCCGATATAGGCGGGATCGTCGTGATAGGGCGGCAGCGTGCGCAGCGCGGGCAGGCGGCGCGTTGCGTTTACCCAGCCTGCCATCGCATCGAGCACGCTCGCGGTCGTCGCGCCCGAGTACTGCGGGTAGAGCGGGGCGACGAGCACGCGCTCGCACCCGGCAGCGACCAGCGCGTCCATCTCGGCGGCGATCGCCGGGCGGCCATAGCGCATCGCGTGGCGCACCAGCGCGGCCTCGCCCAGCCGCTGCTGCAGGGCCTCGGCCTGCGCGGCGGTGATCGCGGCGAGCGGTGAGCCGTTCGCGCCCCAGACCTGCGCATAGGCGTGCGCGGACTTCTTCGGCCGCGTGTTGAGGATGATGCCGCGCAGGATCGGCTGCCAGGCGATCGGCGGAAGCTCGACCACGCGCCGGTCGGAGAGGAATTCGGCGAGGTAGCGCTTCACCGCCGACGGCGTCGGCGCGTCGGGGGTGCCGAGGTTGACCAGCAGCACGCCGATGCCGCCAGTGGCGATCGCGGGGTGATCGGACGGACGCTCCATGCCTGTTGTGCCTACTCGCCTTCGGACAGCAACGGCAAGCGCCGGAAGCGCAGCCCCGTGGCGGAGAACAGCGCGTTGGCGATGGCGGGCGCGACCGGTGCGACCGCCAGCTCGCCGGGATCGAAGGGTTCGGCATCGCTGTCGGCGAACTGGACGTCGATCGCCGGGCAGTCGGCGAGCAGCGGCAGTCCGAGCTCGGACAGGTGCCCGGCGAGCGGCAGCCCGCGCGCGTAGCCGGTCGATCCTCCCAGCGTCATGGCGAGCCCGAAGACCATCGCCCCCTCGACCTGCTGGCGCGCCACGTCCACATTGACGATGCGCCCGATGTCGAGAAATGCCGAGAGGCGGTCGACGCGCACCCCGCCCTCATCGCGGCGCGCGGTGGCGACGACGGCGACGTGACCGAAACGCTCGCCTTCGGGGCCCGCCAGCGACATTGTGTGGCAAGCGATGCCCTGGCCTGAATTGTCTCCGCCTCCGCCCCAGGTCGCGAGCTTCGCCACCCCTTGCAGGCAGGCGGCGAGCCGGGGCTGGTCGCCCAGCATGCCCACGCGGAACGAGAGCGGCTCGCGCTCGCCGTGGTGGGCGAGCTCGTCGATGAAGCTCTCGGTGAAGAAGGCGCCATAGCCGTGCGCGTTCGAGCGGTAGCGCGCGGTGGGCAGCGCGATGTCGACCGGCACGTGATCGACCGCGCGTTCGGGGATCGCATAGGGCGGCATCGCCCCGGCGCAGGCCATTGGGTCGGCCTTGCCCTTCGCTGCGCGCAGCGCCGCGGGCGGGGTCGCGCCGGCCAGCAGCCGCGCGCCCGATTCGATCGCACTGGCGGGCAGCGCCATGCGCGTGCGCCACCCGAGAACCTGCGTCTTGTCGTTGCTGACCGCCGCCGCTAGCTCGGCCGCGACCGGGGTGCGGGGGAAGCCCGCGAGCGATTCCTGCCAGCGCGACCATCTCAACTGCACCGGCTTGTCGAGCGCCTTGGCGATGGCGGTCACTTCCTCGGCGACACGCGTGTCGAGCCGCGCGTCGAACGAGCCGCCCGCCTGCATCGGGTAGAGCACGGTATCGGCAAGGCTCACCCCGGCGATGCGCGCGGCCGCGCGGCGCGCGCGTTCGGGCGCCTGCGTTGCCATCCACAGCTCGAGCCGCCCGTCCTTGAGTCGCGCGGTCGCCGTGGCGGTCTCGATCGCCGCGTGGAGCGCTGGGTCGATGTCGTAGCGCGCGGTCAGGTCGGGCTTCGCCAGCACCGCGTCGGGATCGCCCGCGCTCTCCACGCGGTGAGCCTTGCCCTTGCGCAGCGCCTTGTCGAAAGCGTCCTCGATGGCCTGCGTGTCGACTATGCGCCCGGCGGCGCGGAACGTCGGAGCCATGGCCCGAACCGCCTTGTCGGCAGCGAACCATGTGTTCGCGGCGGCGGCGATCCAGCCCGTGGCATGGACCACGCCGACAAGGCCGGGCACTTTCGCGGCGGCCTCCTTGTCGTAGTGCGACAGTTCGGAGTGTCCTTGCGGTCCGTGCGCGATCGCGGCGTGGACCATGCCGGGCACGCGCACGTCGCCGGCGAATGTGAAGCTGCCGTCGACCTTGGCCGGCAGGTCGAGCCGGGGGAAGCGCGGGCGCATCCCCTCGGGGTTCGACGAGGGCACTTCGCGTGGCGGCTCGGGCAGCAGCACGGGGGGCGAGGGCGGATCGAGCCTTGCCGCGGCTTCGGCCAACGCGCCGAACGGCAGGCGCTTGCCGCCGTGGCTGATTGCGCCGTCCATCGCCCGGCATTCCTCCCAGCGCACGCCCCATTGCTTCGCCGCGGCCATCGCCAGCACCGCGCGCACGCCCGCCGCGGCTTCGCGCAGCGGCTGCTCGAAGGCGGCGAGCGCGGTGCCGTCGGCGGTGACGAGCAGCGGCTTGCGGTCGGCGTAGCGTTCGGCGGCGAGGTCGCCCGGCGCATCGGCGAGCCCTGGGAAGGCGGGCATCCACAGCCCGGCCCAGTGCGCGGCGAGCACCGGATCGGCGTAGGCCGGGCTCTGCGGCGCGGGCTCGACCGACACCAAGCTCCAGTCGGCGCCCATTTCCGTCGCCGCGATCTGCGGCAGCAGCGTGGAGATGCCCTGGCCCATCTCGCAGACCGGCAGCGCAATCGTGACCACGCCGCCGGACGAGACGCGGATCCACGCGTTGTAGCCGACCTCGCCCTTGCCGCCCTGGTCGAACGGGTTGGCATAGCGGCGCGGCAGCAGCGCGAAGGCGGCGAGCAGCCCGCCGCCCGCGGCCGCGCCAATCAGCACATTGCGGCGGGTCAGGTGGCGCACGGTCAGGGCTGGTCGTCGAGCCAGTTGGCGACGGCTCTCGCGATGACCATGAAGGCCTCGCCCTGCGGCGAGTCGCCGGCGGCCGGCGGCCGGCCCGCATCGCTATCCTTCCGGATCGACAGGTCGAGCGGCACGCGGCCGAGGAAGTTGAGGCCCATCGACTTCGCCGCCGCTTCCGCGCCGCCCTGTCCGAAGGGATCGCTGATCTCGCCGCAGTGCGGGCAGGCATAGCCCGCCATGTTCTCGACCATGCCGATAATCGGCACGCCACCCTGCTCGAACAGGCTGATTGCGCGCGTCGCGTCGATCAGCGCGAGGTCCTGCGGAGTCGAGATGATCACCGCGCCGGCCGGCTTGAACTTCTGCAGCATGGTGATCTGCACGTCGCCGGTGCCTGGCGGCAGGTCGACCACCAGCAGTTCGGTCTCGCCCCAGTCGGCCTCGATCAGCTGGGTGAGGGCATTGCCCGCCATCGGCCCGCGCCAGGCTGCGGCCCGGCCCGGCGGCAGCAGGTGGCCCATCGAGAGCAGGGGCACGCCCCATTTGCTGGGAACGGGGTAGATCTTCTTCTCGTCGGCTTCGGGCTGCTGGCCGTCGTTGCCGAACAGGCGCGGCTGCGAGGGCCCGTAGATGTCGGCGTCGACCAGCCCGACCTTGCGGCCCATGCGCGCCAGCGCGACAGCGAGGTTGGCCGACAGCGTCGACTTGCCGACCCCGCCCTTGCCCGAGCCCACCGCGAGGATCTTGCGCTGCGGCTTGTCGGCGGTCATCGCCACGCGCACGTCGCTCGCGCCGGCCTGCCGCGCCGCGTCGCGCACCGCCATCTCGAGCTTGTCGCGCCCGAGCCGGTCGAGCCCGGCGACATCGAGGACGAGGGTCGCCACCCCGCCGGCGAGTTTCGCCGACTGGAGCCTCCCCATGGCGGCGGCGGCGATCGTTTGGGTGAATTGGTCTTCGTCGTTGCTCACGCTTGCGTCCCGTAATTACCGGGCGCCCTCCTAGCAGAGCCTTTTTCGGGAGGAGAGACTGTTTTTCGCGGGAAGGCTTCCTATAACGGGGGCATGACGATTTCGGGTGGGCGCATCGGGCGCATCGGATGGGTAATGGCCGGCAGGAAGAGCCCGTGGGGTTCGGCTGGCGGATCGGCTGGCGGATCGGGCGGCGAAGGCCAGCCGTCCGGCGGCTCCGGCGATGGCGCGGACGACGGCAAGGCTTCGGGCGAAGGACCGCGCAATCCCTGGCTTCCGCCCGCTTCGGGGAACGATGGCCCGCGCCGCTCGGCCTCGATAGAGGACATCTTCCGCGCGCGCTCGAAGCGCGGCGGCGGCGGCGGTGGATCGTTCCCGAACTTCCCGTTCCGGCCCGATGGGCGCAGCTGGGCTCCGTGGATCGTGCTCGGGGTGATCGCGCTCTGGCTGCTGACCACGGCGGTGCACCGCATCGGCCCGCAGGAGCGCGGCGTTGTCGCGACCTTCGGCAAGTATTCGCGCGAGCTCACCCCGGGCACCTCGCTGACGCTGCCCTGGCCGGTGCAGACCGTGACGGTGCGCGACGTGACCTCGATCCGGCGCGATTCGATTCCCGAAGGCGAGGGCGAGCGGCTGATGCTCACCTCGGACCAGAATCTGGTCGATCTGTCCTACCTCGTGCGCTGGAACATCAAGGACCTCAAGCAGTACCTGTTCCAGATCGCCGACCCGGAAAAGACCGTGAAGGAAGTGGCCGAGGCGGCGATGCGCCAGTCGATCGCCGAAGTGTCATTGAACGACGCGATGGGCGCGGGCCGCGCGCAGATCGAGCAGTCGACGCGCCTGCGCATGCAGCAGGTGCTCGACGCCTACAAGGCGGGGATTTCGATCCAGGGCGTGGAGATCAAGAAGACCGATCCGCCGGCCAAGGTGGTCGATGCGTTCAAGGAAGTGCTCGCCGCCCAGCAGGACGCGCAGAGCTCGATCAACCGCGCCGAGGCCTGGGCCCAGCAGCTCACCGCCCGCGCGCAGGGCGACGCCATCGCCTTCGACAAGGTCTATTCGCAGTACAAGCTCGCGCCCGAGGTCACCAAGCGGCGCCTCTATTACGAGACCATGGAGCGCGTGCTGAGCAAGAACAACAAGGTCATCATCGAGGCACCGGGGACCATCCCCTACCTTCCGCTGCCGCCTCAGATGACGCAGCCCGCGCCGTCCGCGAGCGATTCCAGCGCATCGGGAGGGAACTGACATGGAACAGTTCTGGAACGATCAGAAGGCCATCGTCGTCGCCGTGGTGGTGGCGCTGATCGCCGCGCTCTCCTTCGCGATCGTCGTGCCCGAGAACGAGCAGGCGGTGGTCGTCCGGCTGGGCGATCCGGTGCGCGTGATCAACCGCTTCAAGCCCAATCAGCCCTATGGCCAGACCGGCGCGGGGTTGTCGTGGCGCATCCCGCTGTTGGAGCAGGTGGTGTGGGTCGACAAGCGCGTGCTCGACGTCGACATGGACAGCCAGCAAGTCACTTCGTCCGACCAGCAGCGGCTGATGGTCGATGCCTATGCCCGCTTCCGCGTGATCGACCCGGTCAAGATGTACGAAACCGCCGGCAGCGCCGACCAGGTCGGCGAACAGCTCCAGCCGATCCTCAACTCGCAGCTGCGCCAGGAGCTGGGCAAGCGCACGTTCGTGTCGCTGCTCACCGCCGAGCGCGGCGTGGCGATGGACAACATCCGCAAGGGGCTCGACAGGGAAGCGCGCGAATACGGTGCGCAAGTGATCGACGTGCGCATAAAGCGCGCCGACCTGCCCGACGGCACGCCGCTGGAGAGCGCCTTCACCCGCATGCAGACCGCTCGCCAGCAGGAGGCGACCACGATCCGCGCGCAGGGCGACAAGCAGGCGCAGATCATCCGCGCCGACGCCGAAGCGGGTGCGGCCAAGACCTATGCCGACAGCTTCGGCAAGGATCCGCAGTTCTACGATTTCTACCGCGCCATGCAGAGTTACGACGCCACTTTCGAATCGGGAGAAGGCAAGACTTCGATCATCCTGTCGCCGGACAACGAGTATCTGAAGCAGTTCAAGGGCAAGTGAAGCCGGCGCGCAGGCGCGCTATTCAATCGAGGTTCAGGCGATTGAGGGTGTTAAGGAACCGGGGATCAGAACGCGGCATCGCGTCCGCACGATTGCGAACAGCAAGAGGATAACAGACACGTGCGATATGCTTATGGAGTCACCACCGCCCTGCTCCTGGCGGGGAGCGCGCTGACCCTCGCCACCGGTTTCCCGGCGGGCGCCCAGGTTGCGCAGAACGACCAGTCGCAAATGCGGACTGTGGTGCCGCGCGGCGGCGCGCCGGCGAGCTTCGCCGACCTGACCGAGCAGTTGCAGCCGGCGGTGGTCAACATCTCGACCCGCCAGCGGGTGAAGGTCCAGGCCAATCCCTTCGCAGGCACCCCGTTCGGCGACATGTTCGGCGGCGGCCAGGGCGGCGGCGGCTCGACCACGCGCGAAGCGCAGTCGCTGGGTTCGGGCTTCGTCATCTCGCCCGACGGCTACATCGTCACCAACAACCACGTCATCACCGCCGACGGGCAGGGCAAGGTCGAATCGATCACCGTCACCCTGCAGGACGGCACCGAGTTCCCGGCCAAGCTGGTCGGCAGCGACCAGGCTTCGGACCTCGCGGTGCTCAAGGTCAGCGGCTCCAAGCCCTTCCCGTTCGTCAGGTTCGGCAATTCGGCCAAGGCGCGCGTGGGCGACTGGGTGCTGGCGATCGGCAACCCCTTCGGCCTCGGCGGGACGGTGACCGCGGGCATCATCTCGGCGGTCTATCGCAACACCGGCTCGGGCAGCGCCTATGACCGCTACCTGCAGACCGACGCATCGATCAACCGCGGCAACTCGGGCGGCCCGATGTTCGACATGGCGGGCCAGGTGATCGGGATCAACAATGCGATCTTCTCGCCGACCGGCGGCAGCGTGGGCATCGGCTTCGCGATCCCCTCGGACACCGCGGCGCCGATCGTGCAGAAGCTGATCAAGGGCGAGAAGATCCAGCGCGGCTACCTTGGCGTGCGCATCGGTGCCGTCACCGACGACACGGCCGACGCGCTGGGCATTCCGCACAACCGCGGCGAGTTCATCCAGTCGGTCGAGCCGAGCGGCCCGGCGGCCAAGGCGGGCATGCAGCCCGGCGACGTGGTGACCCGCGTCAACAACCAGGACGTGACCCCCGATCAGTCGCTGTCGTACCTTGTCGCCAACACCGCGCCGGGAACGAGCATTCCGATCGACCTCATCCGCAACGGCAAGCGCATGACCGTCAACGTCACAGTCACGACGCGGCCCAGCGAGGAGGAACTGGCGCAGCAGACCTTCGATCCCAACGGCGACAACGACAATCCCTTCTCCGGGCAGGACCAGCAACAGCAGCAGCCCGACGGCACGCTCGAAAAGTCGCTCGGTGTCGCGGGGATCACGCTCACCCCGCAGATCGCGCGCCAGCTTGGCGCGCCCGACGGAACCGCCGGTGTGGTGGTGACCGGCGTCGATGCCTCGTCCGACGCGGGTGCCAAGGGGTTGCAGCGCGGCGACATCATCCTCTCGGCCAACTACCGCGACGTGCACACGCCCACCGACCTGCAGACCGTGGTCAAGGCGGCCAAGGCCGACGGGCGCGAAGCGGTGCTGCTGCGCGTCCTGCGTCGCGGCCAGCCGGCGATCTACGTGCCGATCCGCCTGCGCTGACCGCTCGCGCGCCGCAAGGCGCCACGGACAGTCAGGAGCCAAAAGGGGGCCGCGCCGGTTCGTCCGGCGCGGCCCTTTCGTTGCTGGACGACCGGTTCAGTATGTCCCGGGCGGGTCGCTGGCGGGAAAGCTCTCGTCGGAAGCTTCGTCGACCCGGTCCCAGCGGCCGGGCGCAATGTGCTGCGCTTGCGCGCCCGCTTCGCGCACACGGCTGAAGTTGCCGCCGAATGCGGCGGGGGCGGCCAGGCGGGCGCGGCCGCCGCGCCGCGCCGTGAGGGCGCGGTAGAGGGCATAACCGGCGATCCCGGTCACCGCCCAGTTGAAGATGCTCATCGCCTGTCTCCCGTTGGGATGCCACGGTGCTTGCGGGAGGCAAGGCATGCACGGCCTTGCCAGCCCGTCATCCGCTCAACGCACGGACCGGGACTTTGGGTCCGATATTCCGGGTCAGCCCTGTGGGCGCGCGGGAGCCGTCGATGTTGCCGACGGGCGAGTACCGGCGGAGGGATGTGGCGCGGTGCCACCTGCCGCCGCTGCGTGCGGGCGCGTGCCCGCGGGCTCCTCGCGCCGGCCGG
>JAJXVK010000229.1 GCA_021782155.1 Pseudomonadota bacterium | reverse complement strand
CCCCTCCCATAAGCCGCGACGCTGTCGCGAAAATCCACGCCGCCTTTTGCGCCGACAGCATGCGACACCTAAACTACCATTTGTCATAGGTGCGCAGCATGCTGTGGCGCGCGAGCAACACGCACCGGAACAGGGAGACCGCCATGCCCACCAATCGCCGCTTCCTTCTCAAGCGCCGCCCGCACGGCGAACCCGTGCCGGAAGACTTCGAGCTTGCCAGCGAGGCCATCCCCGAAGCGCCCGCCGGCGGTCTCGTGGTGCGCAACCACTTTGCCTCGCTCGATCCGGCGCAACGCGGCTGGATGGACGATGCGCCCAGCTACATGCCGCCGATCGCGCTGGGCGACCCGGTCAGGGCAACCACGGTGGGCCGCGTCCATGCCAGCGACAATCCGGACTTCGCCGTCGGCGACTGGGTCATGGGGCTGAACGCGCTGGAGGATTATTCGCAGGTCATGCCCGGCGGGTTCACCAGCCCTATCGACGTTTCGCTCACCGACAGCCCCTCGAAGTTCCTGTCCGCGATGGGCGCGGTGGGCCTGACCGGCTACTTCGGCTTGCTCGAGGTCGCCAAGCCCCAGCCGGGCGAAGTCCTGCTGGTTTCCGGCGCGGCAGGCGCGGTCGGCTCGGTGGTGGGGCAGATCGGCAAGATTGCGGGCTGCCGGACCATCGGCATCGCCGGCGGACCGGAAAAGTGCCGCCGCCTGATCGACGACTACGGCTATGACGTCGCGATCGACTACAAGGGCAAGGACGTCGCAACGCTCGCCGCCGAAATCCGCGCGGCCGCGCCCGAAGGCGTGAACATCATTTTCGAGAACGTCGGCGGCGACGTGATGGATGCCGAATTGCTCAATCTCGCCAAGCACGCGCGCATCGTGCTGTGCGGCCTGATCAGCGAATACAACGCGCCCGAGAAGGTCGGCGTCCGCAACCTGTGGCAGGTGCTGACGCAGCAGGCGACGATCCATGGCTACCTGATCATGGACTATGCCCCGCGCTTCGCCGAGGCGGGCAAGGTCATGGCGCAATGGATGCAGGACGGCAGGTTGCGCATCGACGAGGACCTGCAGGAGGGCCTGGAAAACGCCTTCCCGGCCTTCATGCGCCTGTTCAGCGGGGCCAACACCGGCAAGCTCGTGTTGAAGATCGCATGAGCGGGCGCCTTTCCGGAAGGCGGGCGATCGTCACCGGTGCCGGATCGGGGATCGGCGCCGCGGTCGCGCTTCGGCTTCGAGCAGACGGCGCGCGGGTCTTTACCGCCGACCTGCAGGGGGAGGTCGATTTTCGTGCCGACCTCACCGAACCCGATGCCAATGCGCGGCTGGTTGCAGCGGCGTGCCAGGCGATGGGGGGGCTCGACACGCTGGTTCCCTGCGCCGGGATCAGTGCATTCCATCCGCTCGAAGCCCATGACGACGCGTATTTCCTGCGGGTGCTCGAGGTCAATCTGGTTGCCGTCTTCCGACTGGTGCGCGAGGCGGCGCCACATCTGAAGGGCCATGGCGCGGGGCGGATCGTAACGATCGGCTCCACGACCTCGAGCTTCGGGGATGAGGGGCTATGCGCCTATTCGGCGTCGAAGCACGCGGTGCTCGGCTTCACCAAGTCTGTCGCGGCCGAGCTTGGCCCCTTCGGCGTCACTGCCACCTGCGTCCAGCCCGGCGCCATCGACACGCCGATGACGGCGCCCGCCTTCGAACAGATGCCGGAATACAAGGTGTTCTGGGAGAACAAGGCGCCGCTCAGGCGCCTCGGCCGCCCGGAAGACATTGCGGACGTGATCGCGTTCCTGTGCAGCGACGATGCCCGCTTCGTTTCGGGACATGGCCTGTGGGTCGACGGTGGAGCCATGGCGCGCCATTGAGGGAATGAATGATGGCCAGTGAGGATTTCGATTTCATCGTCGTCGGCAGCGGCGCAGCGGGACTGGTGGCAGCCATCACGGCCAGTCGCAACGGCCTGAAACCGCTTGTCATCGAGAAGGCCGACAGGTGGGGCGGCACGACGGCTACTTCCGGCGGTGTGCTGTGGGTTCCCTGCAATGATCTGATGAACGAACAGGGGACGCAGGATTCCGCCGAGGCTGCCCGCACCTATCTGCACAACCTGATCGGCGCCGACGCAGATGAACGGACAAGGACCAAGGCCGAAGCTTTTCTCGAGAACGCTCCGAAGATGGTGCGAATGCTCTCGGGCGAGGGGTTCCGCTGGTTCCGGACGCCGGACCATCCGGATTACTATCCCGAGGTGGACGGAAGCGGCATCGGGCGAACCATCGAATCGGCACCGCTCGACGGCAACATCCTCGGCGCGACGTTCAGGTCGATGCGCCTTGCGGAACTGGATCTGCCGGCCATCAACAGCGGCCAGTTCAGCTCGCTGACGCGTGCCTGGACAAGCCCTGCCCTGCTGTTCGATGCCGCGCGCACCGCGATCATGTTCAAGGTTCGCACATGGCTCGGCCAGAAGCCGCTGGGCAACGGGCGCGCTCTCGCGGCCGCGCTGATGAGGATCGTTCAGGCTCGCGGGATTCCGGTGCGCCTGTCAACGCGCCTCGTCGATCTCGTCGTCGAGCACGAGCGCGTCACGGGAATCGTGGTCGAGCACGACGGCAAGCGCGAACGGCTGGAGGCACCGGCCGGGGTTCTTCTCGCCGCGGGCGGCTTTTCCCGAAACGGTGCGCTGCGAAAGGAACTGCAAGGGCGCGATCAGGTCTGGCCAAACACCATCCCCGAGGACGAGGGAGACGCGCTCCGCATCGCCATGGCCGCGGGGGCCGCGACCGAGTTGACGGACGATTGCTGGTGGATGCCGTCGATCCAGGTGACCCCGGACCTGAACGGGTTGGCCCTCGGCCTGCGTGCGCTTCCCGGCGGCATGATCGTCAACGCAAAGGGCAAGCGCTACATGAACGAGGCCCGCTCATACATGACCACCGGCAAGGTCATGCATGAACATGGCGCCAGCGATGAACGCCACTGGCTCATCATGGATGGGCCGTTCCTCAAGCGATACATCTTCGCGGAACTGTCGCAAAAGGCGATCCGGCAGCAGATGCAGGACTACGGCTTCCTCAAGCAGGCTGCCACGATCCGCGACCTGGCGATAGCTTGCGATCTGGACCCTGACGCGCTCGAGACAACGGTTGCCCGGTTCAACGGATTTGCCCGCAACGGCAGGGATAGCGACTTCGGACGCGGGGATTCGGTCTATGACCGCTATTGGGCGGACCCGCTGCATCATCCCAACCCCAGTCTGGGCGAGATCTCCCGTCCGCCCTACTGGGCCGCCGTGATCCGGCCGGGCGACCTCGGCACCAACGGCGGTCTCAAGACGGATGCACAGGCACGGGTATTGGATCTCGACGGCAAGCCGATCGCCGGGCTTCATGCAGCGGGCAACGGCAGCGGCTCGCCCTTTGCCCGCACATATCCGGGCGCAGGTGCGACAATCGCGGCTGCCGCCACGTTTGGCTATCTCGCAGCGATGTCGGCTGCCAGTCGCAAGAACGACAGGCCCGTTTGAAGCGGGGCGGCAGTCACCCGCCGCCCCTTCTGCCCCATTGCCCTGAAGCGCGCGCCTATTCCTTCATCACCGGCTTGGGCGTCTGTCCGCTTTCGTCGAGATAGTAGTCCAGCCACTTGTGGAAGAACTGGTTGCCCGGCTCGTTGCGGCCGAACACCTGGTGCGTCATCGCCCCGCTCTCGAGCCCGCGCTGCACGTCGAGCCCGAGGAAGTAATCCTCTTCCAGCACGACGTTGTAGAAGAAGTCGCACATGCCATCGAGCGCCTTCATCCCCGCTTCGGTCTCGGGCTTCTTGGGGAAGATGTAGTTCAGCACCGTGGTGTTCTGGTTCGCGTTGGGCCCCGGGAAAAGCTGGGCGAACTGGCACATCTCGGGTGCGAGGAAGAAGCTGAAGTTGGGGAACAGCATCCGCACGAAGTCGAAGCCCTTGTTCTCCTGCTTGCCCCATTCCTCGCGCGGCAGGTCCTTGAGGTCCGTGATCGAGTTCTGCGGGAAGCCCAGCCGGATGTGCGGACCGAAGGCCTCGTAGCTCGCCCGGTTCGACGGCGTGCGCGTGGCCACCGTGTTGGTGTGCGCGGCCTGGAAGTGATAGCCTTCCAGATAGCCGTCATAGGCGACCTTCCAGTTGGCCCCGTCCATCGGGCGCGCCTTGTGGAAGTACCAGGTTTCCAGCTTCAGCGCGGCGAAGTCCTCGTACATCCCGTCCATCCACGTCTTCGCATCGATGTCGAGGCCGGGGGTGAGGATGACGAAGATCATGCCCGCCGCCTCGTCGCAGGGCAGCTCGGTCATGTGCAGCGTCGAGCGATCCACATCGCCGAAGGTGCTGGCTTCGGCGATGCCGATCAGCTTGCCGTCGTTGGCGTAGGTCCAGCCGTGATAGGGGCACGCGAAGCGCGAGCAGTTACCCGACCCGTCAGGTGTCAGCTGCGCGGCGCGGTGCTTGCACACGTTGAGGAAGGCCCGCGCCTTGCCGTCGCGGCCGCGGGTGATGAGCACCGGC
>JAJXVK010000228.1 GCA_021782155.1 Pseudomonadota bacterium | reverse complement strand
GGCGGCCTGCGAGAAGGCGCCCGGTAGCACGCCCTCGGCCACACCCACTGCGGCGGTGTCTGCGGCGGCGTCCGCTGCGCCAGCGGCTCCCGCGGCAGAGGTGGGCGGGCCCGAAAGGCACATCCTCGCCTTCGGAGACAGCCTGTTCGCCGGCAAGGGCGTGGGTCCGGAGCGAAGCTATCCCGCCCGGCTCCAGGCTGCGCTGCGGGCCAAGGGCATCGATGCGGTGATCGCCAATGCCGCGGTTTCGGGCGATACCACTGCGGCGGGGCGGGATCGGCTCGCCTTTACGCTCGATGCACAGCCGCAGAAGCCTGATCTGGTGCTGTTGGAGCTTGGCTCGAACGACATGCTGCGCGGGCTCGATCCGGCCCAGACCCGCGCCAATCTCGCCGCCATGCTCGATGAACTCAAGCGGCGCGACATTCCGGTGCTGATGATGGGCATGCGCGCGGCGCCCAATTACGGTGCCGACTATGTGGAGCGCTTCGACGCGATCTATCCGCATCTGGCCAAGCGCTACAAGACGGCGCTGATCCCGTTCTGGCTCGACAGTATCTACCAGCGACCCGAGCTGTTCCAGTCGGATCATCTCCACCCGACCGTCGCCGGGATCGACGTGCTGGTGCAGGCGACCGCGCCCGAGGTGGAGCGGGCGCTGCCACCCAAAGCCTGAGCGTCGGCGGTCAGCAAGGCGCGGCGCTGCCGCCGCGCACCTCCCACAGGCAAGCCTCGTCGGCGATCTCGCCAAACGGGCCGAGCTCGGTCCCGGTCAGCCACACCTGCGCCCCGCTTGCGCGCAGCCGCGCATAGAGCGCGGCGCGGCGCGCCGGATCGAGATGCGCGGCCACTTCGTCGAGCAGCAGCAGCGACGGGCGTCCGCGCGCCGCAACGGCGCTATGCGCAAGCGTGATGGCGATCAGAAGCGCCTTCTGCTCCCCGGTCGAACTGAGCGCGGCGGCCATCCCCTTGGCGGCGTAGCGCACTTCGAGCTCGTCGCGCTGCGGCCCCGCCAGCGTGCGCCCGGCGGCGCGATCGGCGCTGCGGCCATCGTGAAGCGCCTGGCTGAGCTGGTCGAAACCGACCGGACCGCCGGGAATGTAGCTCAGCGCTGGGCGGGGGAAGGGCTCTTCGGCATGGCGCACGATCTCACCCATCAGCGTATCGACCAGCGCGGCGCGCCCTTCGGCGACCGCCGTGCCGTGGCGCGCCAGCTGCGCCTCGATCGCGTCGAGCCAGGCGGCTTCGGGATTGCGGTCGCCCGACAGCAGACGGTTGCGCTCGCGCAGTGCCGCCTCGAACCGTGCGACATGGCTGGCGTGCGCCGGATCGAGCGCCAGCGCGAGGCGGTCCATATAGCGCCGCCGCTCCTGCGCCGGGGCGGCGAACAACCCGTCCATTGCCGGGGTCAGCCAGCCGATCGCGAGCCATTCCCCCAGTGCAGTGGCGCTGGCATCGGCGCCGTTGATGCGGACCCTGCGGCGGCCCGGCTGGTCGGGCTGGGTATAGGTGCCGATGCGCAGTTCGCTCTCGCCCTTGAGCGAGGCGCCGACCGCGAAGCCGCCGCCGCCCGCCGCGCGCGCGATCTCCGCAAGCTGGGCGCGGCGCAGCCCCCTGCCGGGCGCGAGCAGCGACAAGCCCTCCAGCACATTGGTCTTGCCCGCGCCATTGGCGCCGATCAACAGATTGAGCTGGCCGGTCGCCTCGAGCGTGGTGGAGGCGTGGTTGCGCAGGTCCTGCAAGGTGATGCGATCGAGCGCCATGATGCCGTCGCGCCGTAACCGGGAAGGGCGTGGCTGGCCATGCGAAAACGGGCTATTCCAACAATTGGGAAAAAATCCCAACATTGCGCGCAGGTGAATGGGGCGGGTTGCAGCCGTTCACCTTGAAACCGCGGAATTCTGGCGTTTTTCGCATTTGGCACGCCCGTTGCAATCCTCTGTCACGTCCCCGGAATGGTCCGGAACACACTCAGGAAGGAATTGCACCATGTCGATCTTCACCACCAACAACGCTCTCGCCGCCATCGCCGCCTTCGCCATTTCGGCGCTGTGCATGGCCGCCGCGATCGTCCCCGCCAGCCCCGCCGGCCTGTTCGCCTGAACCCGGCTCACTCTTAGAATTCAACCCAAGGAGACCTACTAATGTTCGGAATTTCCACAGACAAGCTGTTCGCAGCCGCTTTCTCGCTCGTGATGACGGGGCTGGTCCTCGCCACCACCATCATCCCCGCCTCGCCCAATGGAGTTTTCGCATGAGCGACATTCGCGAATACCGCTCGGGCGGCCGTCCCGGCTTCCATCTCGACCGTCACAACGGCAAGCTGATGGGCGTCGCCTCGGGCATCGCCGACTGGACCGGGATCAACACCACGCTGGTGCGGATCGGCTTCGTGATCGGTGCGCTGATCAGTTTCGGCACCGCCGCGCTGGTCTATCTCGCGATCGGACTGATCGCCGACTGAGGGGGTCTCGCACGAGGCCCCCTCGTCACATTTCACATGGCCGAGATACCGCCGTCGAGCTTCAGCTCCGCCCCGGTCATGAACTTGCTTTCATCGCTTGCCAGATACAGCACGCCATTGGCGATATCGTCGGGCTCACCGACGCGCTTCAAGGGGATCTGCCGCGCCAGCTTGTCCATGATGACGCTCTTTTCCTTGCCCGTGCTCGCCACCATCCCGTCGAGGATCGGGGTGTCGATAAAGGTCGGGTGGACCGAATTGCAGCGGATGTTCCAGCCCATCTTGGCGCAATAGAGCGCCACCGATTTCGACAGCATCCACACCGCCGCCTTGCTGGCGTTGTAGCCGGGCATGGTGTCGCTGGCGATGAGGCCGGCGATGCTGGAAATATTGACGATCGAACCGGGCTGGTGCTCCTTCATCAGCGGCAAGGCCTTCTGGCAACCCAGGAACACGCTTTCGACATTGATCGAAAACCCGCGCCGCCATTCGTCGAGCGTGCAGGTCTCGATATTGCCGCGAACGCCCACGCCGGCGTTGTTGACCAGCACGCTGAGGCCGCCGAGATGCTCGCGCGCCGCGTCGATCGCGGCTTCCCATTGGGCTTCCTGCGTCACGTCGAGCTGCATCGAAAACGCCGTGCCCGCGCCGCATTCGGCATTGATCGCCTGTGCGGTGGCGTCCGCGCCGCTGGCGTTGATATCGGTCGCCAGCACCCGCGCGCCCTCGCGAGCCAGCATCTTCGCCTGCGCCGCACCGAGGCCCTGCGCCGCGCCGGTCACCAGCGCCAGCTTCCCCGCAACCCGTCCTGCCATGCTCACTCTCCCGCGATTATGTCTGCTCCCAGCAGCAAGAGCATCCGCACGTCGATTGCGCAACCTTGCGCGCGCTTGGCGGCGATGAATTGCCGCAGTTCGGCGAGCGCGACGCGGTGGACGGTGATATTCTCGCCTTCGGTTCCACCGCCGGGACCGACGCGTTCGAGCCCGGTCGCGCGCACCAGGGTGAAGCTTTCGCTGACCATCCCGGGCGAGGAGATGAAATCGCCCAGATCCTCCAGCCGGCGCGCGCGATAGCCGGTCTCCTCCTCGAGCTCGCGCCCGGCGGCGGCGAGGTCGTTTTCGTCCTCCGCGCCGTCGATATCGCCGATGAGGCCGGCGGGCAGTTCGAGGCAATTGCGCCCCAGCGGCACGCGATATTGCTCAACGAGGATTACGTCGTCGTCCACCAGCGGCAGGATCACCGCGGCGCGAATGCCGCGCGCGCGGCCGACATATTCCCAGCGCCCCCGTTTCTTGGCGGTGACGAATTGGCCCTGCCAGACGATCTCCTCCGGCGCGTCATGATCGGGGACGGACATGGTCAGACTTCGATCAGGCGGTCGGGCAATTCGTTTACGTCCTCGGCCCCGCGCGGGAAATGCTCGGCGAGGATGGCGCCGACTTCGGCCACCCCGGCGGCGAGCCCTTCGGCCACGCGGTCCGCGCTGACATGGTCGAGCATGGCATGCATCGCCTTGCCCCAGACTTCGGGCGCGACCTTGGCGGCGATCGCCTCGTCGGCGACGATTTCGGCGCGGTGTTCGCGCAGCGAGAGGTAAAGCAGCACCCCGGTGCGCCCCACCGTGCGGCGATCCGCGCCGACCTTGAACAGCCGCACCGCCGCGGCATTGGCGCGGTGCGACTTGATCGGGGCGGGGATGAGGAAAAACTTGAGCGGTTGCCACGCCTGCACCGCCCACATGGCGAGAAACTTGATCAGCCCGACCCCGGTGACCAGCGTCATCAGCTCGCCGGCGGTCCACTCATGCGCCCAATTGCCGACGATATGGTCGAACAGGCCGGTGTAGAACGCCGGGAAGCTCGCCAGCACCGCCATTGCGGTGAACGCGATCGCCGCGGCCCACAGCAGCGCGACATCGGTATAGCCATCCGACCGATCGGCCAGCACGGTCACGATCTCGCCCGAGGTATGCTCCTCCGCCGCGGTGACCGCGCGGGTGACCAGATCCTGCTGCGCTTCGCTCAAACGCGCCATTACCAGCTCCCGCTCGCGCCGCCGCCAGTGAAGCCGCCGCCTCC
>JAJXVK010000227.1 GCA_021782155.1 Pseudomonadota bacterium | reverse complement strand
GGGGACCTTGGAACAGCCCACGCCCTGGTCGATCCAGCGCACGACATAGCCGAGCAGCCCCTGCGCGTTGTTGTCGAGTTCCTCGCGGACCTCGTCCTCCGACCAGTTGACGCCCTGCGCGACCGGGATCGTCAGCAGCGGGTCGAGCCCCGGCACCGGCTCCTTCGCCACGTCCTCCTGCACGCCGAACACGTCGACGCGGTGATAGTGGATCGCGTGGAGCGTGGCGGCGGTGGGTGACGGCACCCAGGCGGTGTTCGCGCCGGTCCTCGGGTGGCCGACCTTCTGCTCCATCATGTCGTGCATCATGTCGGGCGCGGCCCACATGCCCTTGCCGATCTGCGCCTTGCCCGAAAGCCCGTGCGAGAGGCCTATGCCGACGTTGCGCTTTTCATAGCTGGTCAGCCAAGAGGCGTTCTTCATCGCGCCCTTGCGGATCATCGGCCCGGCGCGCATCGAGGTGTGGATCTCGTCGCCGGTGCGGTCGAGGAAGCCGGTGTTGATGAACACGATCCGGTCCTTCACCGCTGCGATGCAGGCGGCAAGGTTGGCGCTGGTGCGGCGCTCCTCGTCCATCACGCCGACCTTGATCGTGTGGCGCGGCAGGCCGAGCAGGTCTTCGACCGCGTCGAACAGGTCGTTGGTGAAGCCGACTTCCTCGGGCCCGTGCATCTTGGGCTTCACGATGTAGATCGAGCCTGTGCGGCTGTTGCCGAACTTGCCCAGCCCCTTCACATCCTGCGTGGAGATCGCGCTGGTGATCACCGCGTCCATGATCCCTTCGGGAATCTCGCCGCCATCGGGCAGCAGGATCGCCGGGTTGGTCATCAGGTGGCCGACGTTGCGCACGAACAGCAGGCTGCGCCCCGGCAGGACCAGCGTGCCGCCGTTGGGCAGGGCGAAGGTGCGGTCCGGTTCGAGCGCGCGCGTCATCGTGCGCCCGCCCTTGTCGAAACTCGCCTCCAGGTCGCCGCGGATCAGGCCGAGCCAGTTGCCATAGGCGACCAGCTTGTCCTCGGCATCGACCGCCGCGACCGAATCTTCCAGGTCGACGATCGTGGTGAGCGCGGCTTCAAGCTCGATGTCGGCGATTCCCGCCGGGTCGTCCTTGCCGACCGGGTGATTGCGGTCGAAGCGGATCTCGATGTGGAGGCCATTGTGGCGGAACAGCCGCCGCGCGCCGCCCTCGCGCTCGCCCACGTATTGCGTGGGATCGCGCAAGGCGATGCCGCCCGACTGCGGATCGGTCAGGTCGGCCCAGCTGCCCGAGGCGAGCGGCACCGCCTCGTCGAGGAACGCCTTCGCCGCCGCGACCACCGCCGCGCCGCGATCCTTGTCGTAGCCGCCCGGACGCGCGGGCGGCGCGTCGAGCGCGTCGGTGCCGTAGAACGCATCATAGAGACTGCCCCAGCGCGCATTGGCGGCGTTGAGCACGAAGCGGTCGTTGAGCGAGGGCACGACGAGCTGCGGGCCAGCCATCGTCGCGATCTCGGCATCGACGTTCGCGGTCCCGATCGTGAACGGCGCGGGTTCGGGCACGAGGTAGCCGAGCCCGGTCAGAAACGCCTTGTATTCGTCCATGTCGACCGGCTTGCCGGCGCGCGCGATGTGCCATGCGTCGATCTTCGCCTGGATGTCGTCGCGCCTGGCGAGAAGCGCGCGGTTGACGGGCACGAAGCGTTCGCAAAGCGCCGCGAAGCCCTGCCAGAACGCCTGCGCGTCCTGCCCGATCGGGGCCAGGACCCTGGTCTCGATGAAGTCCGCCAGCGCCGTATCGACCTGGAGCCCGCTGCGGTTGACCGTATCGCTCATCATTCCTCGCCGTGTTGCACCGCGCGACTGGCAAAACTGTGCGCGGCCATGATAAAAGTGCAGGTCCCGGGGAGGAATCGGCACGCCCTATCGCCGATCCGGCGCCGCTTGGCAATCACCCGGCTGGTCAATCGGCATCCGGCCCGCTAGCACGGTTGCGAATGAAACAGCTTAGCCGAGAGGAACAGGCGCTCAGCCAACGGCCCGACGCCGTCGCCATGCTGGCGGAAGTGCAGGCGTGGAGCGCGATCAACACGGGCACGGGCAACCTGCCGGGGCTGGAGCAGCAGGCGGCGGCGCTGGCCGATGCCTTCTCGGCGCTGCCCGGCGAGATAGCCTTGCGCGATCCCGCCCCGGTCGAAGTCGTCGGCACAGACGGGACGGTCTCGCAAAAGGCGCACGGCTCGCACCTGGTGCTGAGCGTGCGGCCACGGGCGCAGCGGCGCTTCCTGCTGACGGGCCACATGGACACCGTGTTCCCCACCGACCACCCGTTCCAGGCCCAGCACTGGCTCGACGAGCACACACTCAATGGCCCCGGCGTCGCCGACATGAAGGGCGGAATCGCGGTAATCCTGGCAGCGCTCTGCGCCTTCGAGCACGAAAGCGCGGCGGCCGCGAACGTCGGCTATGACGTGATGATCAACTCGGACGAGGAAACCGGCAGCCTTTCCTCTGCCCCGCTGATCGCAGACCTCGCGCGCGGCAAGGCCGCGGCGCTGACCTACGAACCTTCGGCGCTTCCCGACGGGACGCTGGCGGGCGCGCGCGGAGGGAGCGGGAACTACTCGGCTGTCGTCACCGGCCGCTCGGCCCACGCCGGGCGCAACCCGCGCGACGGGCGCAACGCCATCGTCGCCGCCGCCGACCTCGCGCTGCGCCTGAAGCACATGGAAAGCGAAACGCTGTCGATCAATCCGGCGAAGATCGACGGCGGCAGCGCCAACAACGTGGTGCCCGACCGCGCCGTGGTGCGCTTCAACATCCGCCCCAAGGGTGAAGCGGATGCCGAACATTTTTCACGCATTATCAATGGAGTGATCGCGGAAATCGAGAATGAACATGAAGTCTCGATCCACCTCCACGGCGGCATCACCCGCCCGCCCAAGCCGCTCTCGCCCGAAGCGGAAAAGCTGTTCGGCCTCGTGCGCGAGTGCGGCGCGGCGCTGGGGCAGGACATCCGCTGGCAAGCCTCGGGCGGGGTGTGCGACGGCAACAACATCGCCGCGCTGGGCGTCCCGGTGGTCGATACGATGGGCGTACGCGGGGGCGCGATCCATTCGGCGGACGAGTTCCTGATCGTCCCTTCGCTGGCCGAGCGCGCGGCGCTTTCGGCGCTTGTGCTCCACAGGCTATCCGGGGGACAGTGAGCGCATGACATTCCGGATTCGCGCCGCCACTTCGCAAGACCTCCAGCCGCTCTACGAGATGGCCAAGCTCACCGGCGGCGGGTTCACCAACCTGCCGCCTGACCGCAGGAACCTCGGAGCCAAGCTCGACCGCTCGGCCGAGGCCTTCGCGCGCCAGGGCAACTATGAAGCGGGCGAGATCTTCGTGCTGGTGCTGGAAAACGTCGAAACGGGCGAAGTGCGCGGCACCTGCCAGCTGTTCACCGGGGTGGGCAGCAAGTGGCCGTTCTATTCGTACCGCATGACCACGCTCACCCAGCACTCGAAGGAACTCGACCGCACCTTCCGCGCCGAGATGCTGACGCTGACCACGGACCTTGAAGGATCGAGCGAGGTCGGCGGGCTGTTCCTCCACCCCTCCGAGCGCGCCGGCGGTCTCGGCCTGCTGCTCGCGCGCAGCCGTTATCTGTTCATCGCCATGCACCGCGCGCGCTTTTCCGACCGCCTGCTGGCCGAGCTGCGCGGAATCATCGACGAGCGCGGCGGCTCGCCGTTCTGGGACGGCGTGGCGGGACGCTTCTTCGGGATGAGCTTCCAGGACGCCGACTATTTCAATGCGATCAACGGCAACCAGTTCATCGCCGACCTGATGCCCAAGCACCCGGTCTACATCGCCATGCTGCCCGAAGTGGCGCGCAGCGCCATCGGCCTGCCCCACCCTTCAGGCCGCGCGGCGATGCGCATGCTGGAAGGCGAGAACTTCCACCACGAAGGCTATCTCGACATCTTCGACGGCGGCCCGACGATGACCGCGCGCACGGATCGCGTGCGCTCGATCGCGCTGTCGCGCGCGGCCAGGGTCGTCTCGGCAGAAGCCGTGCGCGGCAACAAGGCGCTGATCGCGGCGGGAAAGCTGACCGACTTTCGTTGCTGCTTCGGCGTGGCGAACGAGCAGGACGGCGGCCTCGCGATCGATTCGGCAGCGGTGGACGCGCTGGGTGTGAGCGTGGGCGACGAGGTCTGGCACGTGGAGCGGTAGGCGATCGCGCAGCGCCGTTCGTCCTGAACCTGTCGAAGGACGGCCCCGCGCGCCAGCCACGCATTTCTCGCAACCGCCCCTCGACAAGCTCAGGGCGAACGGAGGTAGGTCCAACTTGCTTCAGGAAATCAACTTCGACGGCATCGTCGGCCCAAGCCACAACTACGCCGGGCTGAGCCTCGGCAACCTCGCCGCCACGCGCAACGCGGGCGAGGTGTCGTACCCGCGCGCAGCGGCCTTGCAGGGCGTGGAGAAGATGCGCGGCAACATGGCGATGGGGCTTGCGCAGGGGTTCCTCACGCCCCTGCCCCGACCCAACGATGCGTTCCTTGCCGCGCTGGGCCTCGCATCCGATCCTGAGGCCGAACCGCGCCGGACCGCCGCCGCGTGGT
>JAJXVK010000226.1 GCA_021782155.1 Pseudomonadota bacterium | reverse complement strand
GGGCGAGGGGCCCGGTGACGAGCGGGGCGCGGGCGAGGTCCAGCTCAAGATCGCACTGAGCCAGAGCGAACTGGGCAACTTCGCGGGGATGAGCCGCGAGCAGATCAACCGCCAGCTTTCGGGCTGGGCCGACAACGGCATCGTCACGTTGAAGGGCGGCAAGGTCACCGTCCTCGACCGCGAGGCGCTGATCGACATCGCGGAGGCTTGGTAGCGCGCAGTCGCGCGAGCTTGCTCCAGGGCACATCGTCCTTTGGCGACCCGGACGACGCCGACTGGACGAGACACCGAAAGGCGTGGGGGCGGACCGCCTGGCCCGCCCCCGAACTTATTCAAAGTATCGGAAAAGGAGTGCCGCGATCAGGCCGCGGCGCTGCCCTTGGCCTCGCCCTCGACGACCGAGAGAGTCTTCTGGTCGCCGATCAGCACCTTCTTGGGCTTCATCGCCTCGGGCACTTCGCGAACGAGGTCGATCACCAGCAGGCCGTCGGCGAGGTCGGCGTTCTCGACGCGCACGAAGTCGGCGAGTTCGAAGCGGCGCTCGAACCTGCGGTTGGCGATGCCGAGGTGGAGGAACTGCTTGTCCTCGATGTCGGCCTTGCTGCCCTTGATCACGAGCAGGTTCTGCTGGGCGGTGATATCGAGGTCTTCCGGCTTGAAGCCGGCGACGGCCAAGGTGATGCGATAGGCGTCATCGCCGCGGCGCTCGATGTTGAAGGGCGGATAGTTGTCGCCGGCGTTGGCGCGGGCCTGACGCTCAAGCAGGTCGAACAGGCGGTCGAAACCCACGGTGGTTCGGCGATAAGGGGTGAAATCGAAACGGTTCATGGCAATATCCTCTGTTGAGCAATCTGCACTGTCCCCGACGATGGCCCACGAATGGCGCCCGCCGGGGGTTGGAAAGTGTCATGCCCGTGACCGGCGCATGACACGAAATACCATGTGTGGTAGCTTTTGCCCGTTTCAAGATCCCGCCGCGTCGCGGGTCGCAAAGAGGACGCAAATGACCGAAGAGACGCCGGAAAGCCCGAAGACCGGTCCCAGGGTGGAAATGTATACCAAGTGGGGTTGCCCCTACTGCGTGCGCGCGAAGGCGTTGCTCGGCGGCAAGGGCGTGAATGTGGTCGAATACGACATTACGATGGGCGGACCCAGGCGCACCGAAATGCTCGAACGCGCGCCCGGCCGGACCACCGTGCCGCAGATATTCATCGACGACGTTCACGTCGGCGGCTGCGACGACTTGGTCGCCATCGACCGCGCCGGCAAGCTAGACCCGCTGCTCGCCCGGTGAGTGACGCCGCTCCGGGCGATCCGGTCCGGATCGCGGTGCTCCAGATGTGTACCGGGATCGATCCCGGTGCCAATGCCCGCACGGTCGCACAAGGCGCGCGCGACGCGGCGGGCGATGGTGCGGCGATGCTGTTCACCCCCGAAATGAGCCTGCTGCTCGACCGTGACCGCAAGCGCGGCGGGCCGAAGATCGTGCCCGAGGCGGACAGTCCGGCCATCGCCGCCGTCGCCGAGGCCGCCGCCGCCAGCGGCTTGTGGATCGCGCTCGGCTCCGCGCCGGTGCTCAGGGGCGACGGGCGATTCGCCAACCGCGCTCTGCTGTTCGCGCCCGACGGTTCCATCATCGCGCGCTACGACAAGATCCACATGTTCGACGTCGACCTCGCCAGCGGCGAATCATGGCGCGAATCGAACGCCTACGCGCCGGGCGACGAGGTGGTGACGGCACAGACGCCGCTGGGCCTGCTCGGCCTCACCATATGCTACGATATCCGCTTTCCCGCGCTGTTCGACGAACTGGGCCGCCGCCGCTGCGACGCCATCGCCACGCCCGCCGCCTTCACCGTGCCGACGGGCAGCGCGCACTGGCACCTGATGCAGCGCGCCCGCGCGGTCGAGGCAAGCGCGTGGGTGATCGCCTCCGCGCAGTCGGGCAAGCACGAGGACGGGCGCGAGACCTATGGCCACAGCCTCGTGATCGATCCGTGGGGCGAGGTCGTGCTCGACATGGGCGAGGGGGCGGGGCTGGGCTTCGCCGCGATCGACCGCAAACGCACCGTCGAAGTCCGTGCGCAACTGCCAAGCCTTGCCAACAAGCGCGAAATTCCTAGATCAGCCCTGCCATGATCGTGTTTGATCTTGAATGCCGCGCGGGCGGGCATCGTTTCGAGGGCTGGTTCGGCTCGTCGGACGATTTTGCACGCCAGCAGGAGCGCGGGTTGGTGACCTGCCCCACCTGCGGCTCGGCCGACGTGGTCAAGGCGGTGATGGCGCCCAACGTGGGGCGCAAGGGCAACCAGCTTCCCGCCGCCGCGCCCACGCGCAAGGAAGAGCCGGCGCCCGCCGCAGGTCCCGCGCCCGTCGCCGGCGGTGCGATACCCGCTCCCGTGGCTGAAGCGCTGCGCCAGATCGCCGCGCTCCAGGCCGAAGCGCTCAAGTCGTCGAAATGGGTGGGCGGCAAGTTCGCTGAGGACGCGCGCGCGATGCACTATGGCGAGAAGGACGTCGAGGCGATCCATGGGCAGGCGACGCCGGCCGAAGCGCGCGAACTGATGGAAGAAGGGATCGAGGTCGCGCCGATCCTGTTCCCGCTCGCGCCTCCCGGCGAAGCCAACTGACGCGCAATCGGGCGATTGCCACGCGCGCTCGCCATCCGTAAAGGGGCCGCGTGCGCCCGTAGCTCAGCAGGATAGAGCATCAGATTCCTAATCTGGGGGCCACTGGTTCGAATCCAGTCGGGCGCACCAATTCCTGTTAACCCTCAGGCGCCGGGCGGCGACATCCGTCGCCTTGGCTTTCCTCGCATGGGCTCGGGCGGCCGTTCGGCCTTGCGAACCCTGCCGGGTTCGGGGGAATGTCCTGTTTGCCCTTTCATCTTCAAGCAGGAGCAGGAGCGCTGCAAGCCATGTCCAGCCTCATCCTGTTCAACAAGCCCTACGGCGTTCTCTCGCAGTTCACCGACGTCCGCTCGCCTACCCCGCGCCCGACGCTTTCGGACTATATCGATGTGCCGGGGGTCTATCCGGCGGGCCGGCTCGATGCCGACAGCGAGGGACTGCTGCTGCTCACCGGCGACGGCCGGCTGCAGGCGCGGATCGCTGATCCGAGGTTCAAGCTGGCCAAGACCTACCTGGTGCAGGTCGAGGGCGCGCCCGACGAGGCGAAGCTGGAACGGCTGCGCAAGGGCGTGGTGCTGAAGGACGGCCCAACCCGGCCTGCGCAGGCCGAAGGCATCGATCCGCCCGCGCTGTGGCCGCGCGATCCGCCGGTGCGCTTTCGCATGAGCGTGCCAGACCACTGGATCCGCCTGACCATCCGCGAGGGGCGCAACCGGCAGGTCCGGCGGATGACCGCAGCGGCCGGCCTGCCGACGCTTCGGCTGGTGCGCTGGAGCATCGGCGACTGGACGCTCGACGGGCTGGCGCCGGGCAAGTGGCGCGCGGCTTCCTAGCCGGCGAACGCTTCGAGCGCTTCGGACATTTCCATCCACTCGGCCTCGATGCCGGCGATCTTCTGTTCGACGTCAGCGCGCCGCACCATCAGGTCGGACATCTTCATCCCCGCCAGCGGGAGCGCTGCCGAGGCGGGATCGAACATCGCGCGGTCGAGCGCGGTCAGTTCGGCGCTGAGCTTTTCCAGCTCGGCTTCGTGACGGTCGATGGTCTTGCGCAGCGCCTTGGTCTTGTCACGCGCCTCGGCGGCGGCGCGGCGCTGGTCTTTCCGGTTGACGCCTGCCTTGCCGGCATCGCCCGATGCGCTCTGCGCGGGCTCCCTGGCGAGCACGAAGGCGATGTAGTCGTCGACCGAGCCGTCGAAATCCTTCGCCGTTCCGCCATCGACCAGCACCAGCCGGTCGGCGGTCATTTCCAGCATGTGGCGATCGTGGCTGACGATCAGCACGGCCCCTGCGTAGTCGTTCAAGGCCTGGATCAGCGCCTCGCGCGCGTCGACGTCGAGGTGGTTGGTCGGCTCGTCGAGGATGAGGAGGTGCGGCGCGTCGCGCGTGATCAGCGCCAGCGCGAGCCGCGCGCGTTCTCCGCCCGAAAGCTTGCCGACCTCGGTCGTCGCCTTGGGGCCGGAGAAGCCGAAGCGGCCCAGCTGCCCGCGTACCGCGCCGGGCGTGGCGCCGGCCATCAGCCGGGTCATGTGCTGGAGCGGCGTCTCGGCGCGGTCGAGTTCTTCCACCTGATACTGGGTGAAATAGCCGACGCGCATCCGCCCGCTCGCGTTCATCTCGCCGTCCATCGGCGCAAGCTGCGCCGCGAGCAGGCGCGCCAGCGTGGTCTTGCCGTTGCCGTTGCGCCCCAGCAGCGCCATGCGCTCGTCGGGGTCGAAGCGCAGGTTGAGGCGGCCCAGCACCGGCGTCTCGCCGTATCCGACGCTCGCCATGTCGAGCGTGATCAGCGGCGGGCGCAATTCGTCCCTCGGGCTGGGAAAGTCGAAGCTCAGCGATGGGTCGTCGACCAGTTCGGCGATCGGCTGCAGCTTCGCCAGCGCCTTGGCGCGCGACTGCGCCTGCTTTGCGGTCGAGGCGCGGGCCGAATTGCGCGCGACATAGTCCTGCAGCCGTTTGCGCTGCGCGTCCTG
>JAJXVK010000225.1 GCA_021782155.1 Pseudomonadota bacterium | reverse complement strand
GGCAAGCACCCGCTTGTGCCGCCCGTCGCTCTCGCCTAACCGGCAAGTCACCATGAAGCGCACGCATCTGCCCCTCAACGCCTTGCGCGTCTATGACGCGGCGGCCCGCCATCTGAGCTTCACCCGCGCCGCCGACGAGCTGGCGGTGACGCCGGCTGCCGTCGGCCAGCAGATCCGCGCGCTGGAAGATCATCTCGGCACGGTGCTGTTCCGGCGCACCAGCAAGGGGCTGGAGCTGACCGACGAGGGGCTGGCGGGGCTCGAGCCGCTGCGCGAAGGCTTCCTCAAGTTCGAGGAAAGCGTCCAGGCGATGCAGGCCGGGCAGGCGTCCGACCGCTTCACCATCGCCGCCCCGCGCGAATTCTACGCCCAGTGGCTGGCGCCGCGGCTGGCGCGTTTCGCGCTCGCGCAGCCCGATGCCCGCTTCACCTTCGTTGCCGACGAGGCCGCCGACTTCACCGAAGCCAATCTCGATTGTGCGATCCGGCTGGTCGATGGTCCGGGCGAGCTGGAGGGCATCGAGCTGTCGCCCGCCGAACGGGTGACGGTCGCGACCCAGGACGCGCCCGACCGCTGGATCCACTGGGGTCCGGCGCTGCCCGATGGGGCGGAAGCGCATTTCTCGGTCAACAACGCCGGGCAGGCCCTGTCGAGCGCGCTGGCCGGACTGGGGCGCACGATGCTGCCGCAATTGCTGGTCGCCGAAGCGATCGGCGACGGGCGCCTGGTGGTGCTCGCCGGGCCGGAACCGGCAACGCGGTCCTACTGGCTGGTCGCGCCGCTGCCGCAATGGCGCCAGCGCAAGGTCAAGGCGCTGGTCGATTTCCTGTCCGCCGCGCGCTAGCGTCGTTTCCAGTCGGAAGGGATCATCAGGCGGCTGGGGAATTGCGACACAACGACAGCTCGCCGCCATGTGGCGCGAATGGCGTCAGCGCTGCTCCAGACCGCGCATGATCTTCTCGCGCGAATTGGCGTTCCAGATCAGCATGTCGACGACTTTCCTGACGTCACTCTCGTGGGTGCGCAGATAGTCGGGATTGGTGATCGCCTTCAGCACCGGGCTCGCGGCTCCATCGACCGGGACGCCGGCGGTCTGGCGTTGCACCAGCTCGATCAGCGATCGGTCGCCGGTGCCCAGCGCGGCCAGATTCATCAGCAAGGCCAGCTGCCCGTTGAGTTCGGTCGAGCGCAACGCGACATTGCGAAGCTGATGGACGAAGGTGGCCCGGGCCTTGTCCGGTTGCGGGCAGGACGTCATGTCCGCGCCGATCAGCACGCGCAGTGTTGGGAATCCCTCACCGCTCTTGAGCGCGCGACGAGAGAAGATCGCGGCGCTGGCGCAATCGCCGCCGGCAACCGCGATCTTGGCGGCGAGCGTATTGGCAAAGGCGTTGTCCGGATCGAGCGCGAAGGCCTGGTGATAGAGCGCCTGCGCTTCGGCATTGCGATCGACCGGCACGCCTTTCGCAATCCCTGCCTGGTACAGCTCGAAGCTCTTGCGGGCCAGCCAATAGGGCTTGAACTTGCTTGTCGGATACTGCCCGATGCAATCGTCGATCTGCTGTCCGGCGGGCTGCGCGCGGCTGCGCAGCACCTCGATGGTGACGAAGCAGCCATAATCGGTCTGCGGCTTGCCGGCGGACATGTCCAGCTCGTGCTGGGCGATGATGCCATTGGGCGTCAGGATATCGTCGAGCGCGCTGCTCAGCGCCTCTCCGAAGGTGCCCGATGGACCGTCATAGGGGATCGTCGCGCGGTACAGCGTGGTGTCGCGATTGTCGGTCAGCGCCAGGTCGAGCGCTTGCGGTACCGCATTGGCTCCGCGCAGGTCGAACTTGAGGTTGTACTGGGCATCGCCGGCCGCGAGGTCGGGCGGCGACAGGCCGGCAATGAAGGACGCGCTGACCCGGTTGGTCACCTGCTGCCGGATCGCATCCTCCAGCCCGGCTATCGCGGCCGAATTCGGCTGCGTGGTATCGGCACGGATCGCGAAATGGACCAGCGGGACCTGCTGCGCGCCGCCGCCCGCTGGCCGCGGCCAAAGCGACCGGCCCAGCACCACGGCGGTGATCAGCGCCAGCAGCAGGGCGATCACGATCAGCGTGCGCGGCTGGAACAAGGCGCTGCGATGCGCCACCGGCAATGGCGGCGGAGGGGCAGCGGGCGAATCTCCGGCGAACGAGCCAAGCAATTCGGGCGGCGCGCCGTTGCGCCCGTGGGTTTGCGTCGCGGCGGCGCCGGTCCATCGGTCGCTCGCTTCGGCGGCGTGCTCGGCGGCGTGTTCGGGTGTCTGGTCGGGAACGCGGAAATCGGACCTGCGGCGCCGCTGCTCGGGATAGGCGGTGGCGCGCGGCCCTAGATAGAGGCGGTATTCGCCCTTGCGGATGAACACGCACAGATCGTTGACCGGTTCGATCCGGGCATAGACGTTGGCGAGCGAGCGGCGCAAGCGCGACACCTGCACGCGCGGATAGCTGTCGCTGTTGAGGTCATAATCTTCGGGACGACCCAGCCCGTCCACCGCGACGGAGAATTGCGAGGGCTTGCTCCGCCCCAGGATCGTCTCCTCGCACAGATAGCGCAGCAGCTTGCTCTGGGTGGGCGATCGGTCGAACACCGGATCCTGCAGCACGTGTTCGACCTCGCTGCGCAACAGCGCATCGAAATTGCCCAGCTGGTCGGCGCGTTCCGGCATCGGTGCGTTTCCAAGCGATGTTCGACCCAATCGAAACGTCTTAATTTCGATTAACTACAGTGTTTATCTAATGAGGACGTTACACACAAAACCGTAAAAAAACAAGTACTCTGCCGCGAAACTGGCCGTGTAACGTTACTTTCGCCGTGTGACACTGCCAGCGGGACAAAAATTCCCTGATAGTTCAACACATGGTCGCTCCTCGTCTTGCTCTGCATCTCGGATGCATGCTGGTAGTCGCACTGATCCCTGCGGCTACCAGCGCGCAAGAGAGGTCTGCCATTGTCGCTCCGGTGGGTCATTCTGATCCCTTGACCCGACCGAACGACGTTAACACTGCCGTGGCATCCCTCGCCGCGGCGCGAATCCTCCCGGCCGCCAGGTTCCAATGGTCTGGCCTGGCGACCGGGACGGATATCGCGGCTTCGTCGAGCGGCCCGGCCAATGGCGGACGCTATGCCTCGATCATGGTGAAAGACCGCGGGGCGGGTCAGGCGGAGACGGTGTATTATGATCTTCAATAGCATCCTCGATGCTCGCGAAACCGGTCTGGCACGGTCGCCCAGATACTTTTCCGACAATTCACTCTCCAACCCCGCGCCGTTTCCATCCCCGGCAGCCGAGTTGTCAACGCCGGACACGAACCCGCTCGCGCCCGGCGCTACGGCCAATGCGCGGGTGCTGCGCCCTTGCGGCATAACCGCCGGCACTGTCACCCGGTCGGGCTTCATCCGTCACATGTCCGCCAATGGCGCACAGATCGAAACCGACGCCGCGCTGGCGGTGGGGGACGAGGTCGAGTATTTCTGGGACAGCCTGCCCTCGCTGAGGGCGCGCGTCGCCTGGGCCTGCGACGGGCTGGTCGGCTTGCGCAATCTGCCGCAAACCGCCGCCGACGTCGCGACGCTGGTGCCGCGCGGGATGCGCGTCGCCTGTCGTTTGTCGGTGCGGATTGATCGCGGGCGCGAAAGCTTCAAGGGCTTCGTCGGCAATATCTCGCGCCGCGGACTGCTGGTCTACGGCGCACCGGCGATGGAGCCGGGCTCGCGCCTCGACCTGACCGTCGGCGATACGTTCTTCGCCGATGCCGAAGTGCGCTGGAGCAGGGCGGGGTGCATCGGCGTGGCGCTGGGCGGCGAATTGGCATTAGAGGCGATCGCCACCCTGATGGAACGCGCCGACGATGGCGACACAATCGCTGCCGCGCCTGGACGCGTCGCTTATGGCGACGGATATGAGAGCCGGAGCGGCTTCGCCCACGCTGCTTCTGCACCGCGGTCGGCGATCGGTTTCGATCGCTGATCGGGCGCAGTCGCGCTTGACCCGATCCCGATCCACGCCTATGCGCCCCTCCATCCGGGACAGGATTCGTCCGATCCCGGCCGAATAGAGCTGAACATTGCCGGTCATGACCCGGAGGGCCTGTCGCTGTTGCGACGAGGCTCTTTTCTATTGAAGCGATCCTTCGGGCGCGCTTCGGGGCAGCCGTCAAAGTAACCCGGTGGCCGTGTGGGCCGATGGGTGGAGCGTTTCAGGCTCGTGCTAGTGGCCAGGTTGTCGCGCTACGCGCGGCGGCTTGTCCGACTGGACTCCGGATCAGGTCCGGGGTGACGGTAGGAAGCACAAGCCTTCGAACAATCCATCCTCGCCCCGCTAGTCGCCATCAGCCCCAGACGGGAAGAGCCGCGCCCCTTCAGGAAAAGTGGGCACCGGTTTTCCGCCCGGAAGGGGCGCCCCGAGCGCGCATTTGCGCGCGCTCGGAAAACAGGTGAAGAGAAAGAGACTCAATGCCGACGATCAACCAGCTGGTCCGCAAGGGCCGCGTTCCGCAGAAGGCCAAGTCCAAGGTCCCTGCGATGGAGCAGAACCCGCAGAAGCGCGGTGTCTGCACGCGCGTCTATACGACGACGCCGAAGAAG
>JAJXVK010000224.1 GCA_021782155.1 Pseudomonadota bacterium | reverse complement strand
GCACCACCCCGCCGACGTCGGGCGAGACCACCATCAGGTCCTGGTCGCCATAACGCGCCTGGATATCGGCGGCCATCACCGGGGCGGCGAACAGATTGTCGGTCGGGATGTCGAAGAAGCCCTGGATCTGCCCGGCGTGGAGATCGACCGCCAGCACCCGGTCGGCGCCCGCCTGGGTGACCAGATTGGCGACCAGCTTGGCCGAGATCGGCGTGCGCGGGCCGGGTTTGCGATCCTGCCGCGCATAGCCGAAATAGGGCACCACCGCGGTGATCCGCCGCGCCGACGCGCGCCGCAGCGCATCGATGCAGATCAGCAGCTCCATCAGATTGTCGTTGGCCGGAAAGCTGGTCGACTGGACCAGAAACACATCCTCGCCGCGGACATTCTCGTGGATTTCGACGAAGATTTCCTCGTCGGCGAAGCGGCGCACGCTCGCATCGGTCAGCGCCACTTCGAGATAGCTCGCAATCGCGCGTGCCAGCGGCAGGTTCGAGTTGGCGGCCATGATCTTCATGCGGCGAATCCTGTCTGCGCGGGGTCGGAGCTTGTCCGGTGGCACTAGCCCGGTGTCGTCAAAACGCAACATTGCGCGCGCGGCAAGCCGGTGGAAAGCCGCGAGCCGTGCGGCCGGCATCGCGCCGGGGAACCTTGCGCGAATTCGCCGCTTGCGGTTGACGCAGCGTCAACCGCTATGTGCGCTGCATGAGCGATTCGCTGACCATCGACCAGGTCGTCCGCCGCACCGGACTGACGAGCCGCGCCTTGCGCTTCTACGAGGGGCGCGGGCTGGTGCACCCGTTCCGCTCGAGCAGCGGGCGGCGGGTGTTCTCGCGCGCGGATCTGGCGCGGCTGCACCGTATCGTGGCGCTCAAGAACGCGGGCTTTTCGCTCGCCGAGGTCGGGCGCATCCTCGATGGCCGCGGCGCGGCGCTCGACGCGGTGCTGCGCACCCAGCTCGCCGCGCTCGAAACCGAAGTCGCGAGAATTCGCGGTGCCGCCGAGGTGCTGCGCCTTGCCTTGTCCCGCATCGACGCCGGCGAGCGCCTCGATGCCGCGACCCTTTGCTCGCTGATCGAAAACGGAGCCACAATCATGACCGAAAAAAGCCAGTGGGACGCGGTCAGCGCGCCCTATTTGTCCGAACAGGCGAAGGCCGACTTCGCCGCTGCCGCCTATCCGCCCGGGTTCGACCAGGCGGATTATTCCGCGCGCTGGGCTGCGCTGGGCGCAAAGGTCAAGGCGGCGCTGCCGCTCGACCCGGCAAGCCCTTCGGCGCAAGCCCTGCTCGACGAATGGAACGCCCTGCTCGAACCCTTCACCCGCATCGCGACCCCGGCCATGGGCGCGAGCGTGACGGCGATGTATTCGGACATGCCCAATTGGGGCGAGGGCGCGCCCAGCCCGGGGTTCGATCACGAGGTCTGGGAATTCATTCAGGCCGCCAGCCGCCACCGCAAGGGCAAGTGAACCACGCAAGGCCGGGACGCGCGTCCCGGCCACCGTGCCGTTGCGCGCTAGGCGGACGCAGTTTCCTGTCTAGAGACTATCGCGCCTGATGCTCGCCCTTGATCCAGCGCACGCCTTTGTTTCCGTGCGCAGGACCGTTGCGCGCTTCGCGGGCGCTGTTCCTGTCTACAGACTATCGCGCCTGATGCTCGCCCTTGATCCAGCGCACTGTCCTGCTGGAAGCGCGCATCACCACGCTTTCGGTGGTCATCCGCCCGTCGCGCAGATATTTGACTCCGTCGAGCAGCGAGCCCGAGGTTACGCCGGTGGCAGCGAAGATGCAGTCGCCCTTCACCAGATCCTCGCGCTTGTAGATCTTGTCGAAATCCTCGACCCCCCATTTGCGCGCCCGGGCCTTCTCGTCCTCGTTGCGGAACACCAGCCGGCCATTGAATTGCCCGCCCACGCAGGCGAGCGCCGCCGCCGCGAGCACGCCCTCGGGCGCGCCGCCGGTGCCCATATACATGTCGATGGTGGTGTCGGGGTCGGTGGTCGCGATCACGCCTGCGACATCGCCATCGCCGATCAGCACCACCCCGCAGCCGAGCTCGCGCAGTTCGGCGATCAGGTCGGCGTGGCGCGGCCGGTCGAGCACGCAAACGATGATGTCACCCGGCGCGACACCCTTGGCTTCGGCGACCGCGCGAACATTGTCGGCGGGGCTTTTCGCAAGGTCGATCACGCCCTCGGGATAGCCGGGGCCGACCGCGAGCTTTTCCATATAGACGTCGGGCGCGTGGAGCAGATTGCCCTCGGCCGCGGCGGCCAGCACCGCGAGCGCATTGGGCCCGGCCTTGGCGGTGATGGTGGTTCCTTCGAGCGGGTCGAGCGCGATGTCGATGCGCGGCCCCTTGCCGATCGCCCCGCCGACCTTTTCTCCGATGAACAGCATGGGCGCCTCGTCGCGCTCGCCCTCGCCGATCACCACGGTCCCGTCCATGTAGAGCGTGTCGAAGGCATGGCGCATCGCTTCCACCGCGGCGGCATCGGCGGCCTTTTCGTCGCCGCGCCCGATCAGCTTCGAGGCGGCGATCGCGGCAGCTTCTGTCACGCGGACCATTTCGAGCACGAGGATACGGTCGAGCGGGTTGTCGGCGGGCGAATTCATAACCAGTTCACTCTCCAGAATGCGTTTGCGGGTCCTGACGGGTTGCCGGAAGCTTGGCGGCGCGGATAGCCGGAGGATATGGGTAATGTCGAGCCGTCAGTGCCGCAGGGTCTTGTTTCTGCTCGCCGGCCTGTTCTCCTTCCTGTCCATCCCGAGCCTAGCCGCCGCGCAGAACGCGCCGCCCCCGCCGGCGAGCGCCCAGCCATCTGCGGGTGGCAGCACCGCCATCGGCGCGACCCAAGGCAGCGCGCCGCAGACCATCGACATCCTCGCCCCGCCGCCGCCCGGGCAGGAGCTCGATTACCGCGAATGCACCGCGCAAGAGATGGCGGCCAAGATTTCCGGCGAGATCGTGGTCTGCCGGGTACGCCAGGACCAGTCGGGCGATGAATATTCGTCCCGCGATTCGGCGATGGACCGCTATGCCGCCGCCACCGCTTTCCGTGACGCTCCGGCCACGCCCGATCCGTGCGGGCCGAATTGCGGGATCTTCTCCGGCCCGGCGACGGTGAGCAATCTGTGCATTCCCGGGCTGGCCAAATGCCCCCCGCCGCCCGCGCTGTTCATCGATGTGAGCGCCTTGCCGAAGGCGCCGCCGGGCTCCGACGCGGACCGGATCGCGCATGGGCTGCCCCCGCTCGGCCACGATGACGACAGCCGCCTGCGCCGCGTGCTGAGCGAACAGAACAGGCAGGCGCTCGATCTGCCCGCACCGACCGCAACGCCAGCGGCCGGCAAACCTGCTCAAGCCCCGCCGAAAACCGCCGCATCCGGTGCGGCCACGCAAGCGGACAAGGCACCGGTCAGTCCCGCAGGATCGGCAGGACCAGCGGCGCAGCCGTAAGGCTCTGCGAACCCTCGAGCAGTTCGAGCGCGCGGGTGACGCAGCGTTCGGGCCCCTCGTGCGTGACCAGCGCGAGAAGGACTTCGCCGCCCTCGTCCTTAGCGCGGCCGCGCTGGATCAGGCTTTCGATCGAGACGCCGGCATCGCGCATCGCGGCGGTGATCTCGGCCAGCACGCCCGGACGGTCGGCGACGGTGAAGCGCAGATAGTCGCGGCCCATGCGCCCGCCCGGATCGGCACGGTCCATCGCCACCAGTTCGCCGACGGGAAGCGAGAAGGGATGCCCGGCATCGCCGCGCGCGATGTCGATGACGTCGGCGACCACCGCGCTCGCGGTCGGCCCCGCGCCCGCGCCCGCGCCCTGGAACAGCAGCCGCCCGGCGAAATTGCCTTCCGCCACCACCGCATTGGTCGGGCCGGAGACATGCGCCAGCGGATGGTCGAGCGGCACCAGGCAGGGCCGCACCCGCTGCAACAGCGCCTGCGCCCCGCCGCTGCCCGAAGCGATGTCGCAATCGGCGACCCCGACCAGCCGGATCACGAAACCCAGCGCCTTGGCCTGGGCGATGTCGGCGGCGCGGACCCGGGTGATGCCGGTCACCGCCACCCCGGCGAAATCGACCTTCGCGCCGAAGCCGATCGCCGCCAGGATCGCCAGCTTGTGCGCCGCGTCGACGCCTTCGATATCGAAGCTGGGGTCGACCTCGGCAAAGCCCAGCGCCTGCGCCTCGGCCAGCGCATCGGCGAAATCGGCGCCGGTACTTTCCATCCGGGTGAGGATGAAATTGCAGGTGCCGTTGAGGATGCCGTAGATGCGATCGATGGCGTTCGCCGCCGCGCCTTCGCGCAGGCCCTTGATGACCGGGATGCCGCCCGCCACCGCCGCTTCGAACCGCAGCGCCGCGCCGCTTGTCGCGGCGAGTTCGGCCAGCGGCAGGCCGTGGTGCGCGATCATCGCCTTGTTAGCGGTCACCAGCGCCTTGCCCCGCTCGAGCGTGGCGCGGGCCAGCGCCAGCGCCGGGCCGTCCGCCCCGCCGGTCGCCTCGATCACGATATCGACATCCGCGCGCGCCGCCAGCGCCGCCATGTCCGCCTCGAACGCAAAGGGGGCAAGATCCACTCCGCGGTCGCGATCGCGCTCCCTGGCGCTGACCGCGGTGATCGCCAGCGCCCGCCCGGCGCGCGCCTCGATCAGGGCGCGGTTCGCCTCGAGCAGGCGGATCACCCCGCAACCGACGGTGCCGAGC
>JAJXVK010000223.1 GCA_021782155.1 Pseudomonadota bacterium | reverse complement strand
CGCAGGTCGCGCGCCTGTTCGATCTGGCCGCGCAGGCCGGCGGTGCGGCGCTGGACTTCGGGCAGCATCGTCTCGAGCACCGCGCGCAGGTAAACGGTATCGCGCAAGCTGCCGCCCCGCAGCAGGCCGAACACCAGCGGTCGCCGCGTCATCATCTCGAGTGCGCCCGTCAGCTGCACCACCGGCTGCTGCCGGGCTGCGAGCCGGGCGCGCAGCGCCGCGCGCTGGCGGTCGAGCAGGTCGATCCGCGCGCCGGCCAGCCGGATCTCGGCCTGCGACTGCTGGATGCGCGCGCCGAGCGCGGCGGTCTGCTGCCGGGTGCGCTCGACCGCGTCGTTCGCCGCCTTGGCCCTGGCGTCGTACTGGGCCCCGCGCGCCTCGGCCGCGGCGAGCGCGGCCTGGGCGTCGTGCAGCGCGGCGGACGCATCGGCGGCGCTGGCATAGGGCGCGGCGGCATTGGCGGAGAGCTGCCAGCCGAGGACGCCCGCCAGCGCGGCGGAAAGGCACAGGAAAGCGGCACGCGACGTCATGGCGCCCGCTCTATCCCTCGCGATGATAAGGATGACCAGCGATAATGCTGGTCGCGCGCCACAATTGCTCGGCGAGCATGGCGCGGGCAAGCATGTGCGGCCAGGTGGCCGCGCCGAACGCGATGAGCAGGTCCGCCTCGTGCCGCTCGTCGTCCGAATGACCGTCCGCCGCCCCGATCAGGAAGCGCACCTCGCGGATCCCGTCGTCGCGCCAGCGTTCGAGCTTGCGCGCGAACTGCATCGAGCCCATCTGCGTGCCCCGCTCGTCGAGCGCGACGGTGCGGAAGGGCGCGAGCGGCGCGGGCGGCGCGCCGCCGCTGTCGGGCAGCTCGGTGACCTTGAACGGCCACGAGATGCGCCTGGCATAGCGCTCGACCAGCTCCGCCTCGGACGAACGCCCGATCTTGCCGCGTGCGATGATGTGAAGGAGCGTGGGCATGAGTCCTTGTGCCTTGTCCGGGAACGACTTGCGCCGTCCCCTGGCCGGTACCAGCCCGCACCCCCACCCGGCCAACCCATTCAGTGTACCCTAGTGGGTTGGCCGGGTGGGGGTGCGGGCTGGTACCGGCGAGCTCATCCGCAAGGATGAGCGGTCAACGCAATATCACGCCGCCGCAGGCGGCGCGGCATCTCCGAAGGCCCACATCCGCTCGAGGTTGTAGAAGCTGCGCACTTCGGGCCGGAACAGGTGGACGACCACGTCGCCCGCGTCGATCAGCACCCAGTCGGCGGCGGGCAGACCCTCGATGCGGGGGCTTGGATAACCGGCCCGTTTGATGCGTTCGGCGAGTTTCTGGGCCATCGCCGCGACCTGGCGGGTCGAGCGGCCCGAGGCGACGACCATGTAGTCGGCGACCGAGCTTTTCCCTTCGAGCGGGATCGAAACGACCTCCTGCGCCTGATCGTCGTCGAGCGACTGCATCACGAGGTCGTAGAGAGGCTCGATGCCTCCCGGGGCGGCGGCGCCGGCCTTGGCCGGCACGGGTCGGGCACTGGTCATTTGGTGAAAATCGGCTCCTTCTGGCCATTACCAACACAACGGGCGGAAATCGAAAGGGCTGCGCGCCGTGCCCCACGGCGGAGCAGCGCGAATCGGGAGGCGGGCGGCGGTCTCAGGGCCGGCCTGCGGGGACGAGCGAGTGGGTGAGCGGATCGCGTAGCGGTTTTGCCGCATGGCGGCGGTGCCATTGGGGATCGGCCTTCCGGAAGGCCGTGGCCGATCGCGGATCAGGATCGAAACGCAGCAACACCAGCGCCGGAGCGCTCCATCTTGCGCCATTCAGCAACTGTCCCGGCCGCCGGCGCCAGCGGCGCAGCCAGGCCATGGCGGGGCTCGCCAAGGCAAGCGCATCATAGCCCGGACGCGCGATTACCGCAATCGGCATGGTACGCGCGATCCTCCGCCAGTCCTTCCACCGGTGCATCTGGGCGAGATTGTCGGCCCCCATCAGCCAGACGAAGCGCCGCCCGGGATAGCGCAGCTTGAGCGCGCGCAGCGTGTCGACGGTGTAGCGCGTGCCCAGCGCGGCCTCGATCGCGGTCGCGCGGATCGGGGCATGGCGGGCCTGTTCGCGGGCAGAGGCAAGCCTTGCGGCCAGCGGCGCCATGTCTGCGGCCGGCTTGAGCGGATTGCCCGGCGAGACCAGCCACCACACCTCGTCAAGGCGCAGCGCGCGGATCGCGAAGAGCGAAATGCGCCGGTGCCCGCCGTGCGCCGGGTTGAAGCTGCCGCCAAGCAGCCCGGTGATCGGTCCCCCCCGCACGCGCCCGGCGCTATTTCGGTTTGCGCCGCGGCGAAACCGCTGACCCGCGGTAGCCGCCCTGCATCGCCAGCATCCAGCCCGGATACTCGCGCGGCAGCGCCGAGAGCCTGTCCAGCGTCTCCATCTCCGCGGCGGTCAGTTCGACATCGCAGGCGCCGAGATTGTCGGCGAGCTGGTCGGCGCGCTTGGCGCCGACGATCACCGTCGAGACCACCGGCTGGTAGAGCAACCAGGCCAGCGCGACCTGAGCGACGGTGCAGCCCTTGTCCCTGGCCACCGCCTGCATCGCGTCGATCAGGTCGTAGGCCCGGTCGAGCTCGACCGGCGGGAAATCGAACGCGGCGCGGCGGCCCTCGCCCTGGCTGCGATCGTCGTTGCCGCGCGTGTACTTGCCCGACAGCAATCCGCCCGCGAGCGGGCTCCACACCATGAGGCCCATGCCTTCGCTCATCAGCATCGGCACGATCTCGCGCTCGAGGTCGCGCCCGGCGACGGTGTAATAGGCCTGAAGCGAAGCGAACTTCTCAAGGCCACCGCGTTCGGAAATGCCCAGCGCCTTCATGATCTGCCACGCGGCCCAGTTCGACACGCCGATATAGCGCGCGCGGCCGGAACGGACGATGTCGTCGAGCGTGCGCAGCGTCTCCTCGATCGGAGTCAGGGCGTCCCAGCCGTGGATCTGGTAGAGGTCGACATGGTCCATTCCGAGCCGATCGAGGCTCGCGTCGATCTGCGCCATCAGGTGGTAGCGCGACGCGCCGGCGTCGTTCGGACCCTGGCCCATCGAGCCCATCGCCTTGGTCGCGACGACCACGTCCGAGCGGCGCACGCCAAGATCCTTGAGCGCCTGCCCGACGATCTCTTCCGAACGGCCTTCGGAATAGACATTGGCGGTGTCGATGAAGTTGATCCCGCCGTCCATCGCCTGGCGCACCAGCTCGCGCGAGGCCGCGAGATCAAGGCCCGCGATCGCGCCGAAACGGCCGCCGGTGTCCCCGAAAGTCATGGCCCCAAGGCAGAGTTCGGAAACGACCAGTCCGGTCGAGCCCAGACGGTTCATGCGCATGTCAGCGGTCCTTTCTCCCGGAAACCCGCGCGCAATGTGGGGCCTGGCGCGTCAGGGTCAAGTTTATGCCAGTCTGTTTGATGCCGGTCATGCAGGCTTGTCACCAAGCCGAACGTCTTGACCGGCAGGCGGCGAGGACGCCCGTTCTCACCGCCCGCCAGACCAGCGATTTGGCTTGGTGACAGGTCGGCCCGACTGGCGGCAAACCTAAGCCCGCACCTGCCCCGTCCCGCGCGCGACCCACTTGTACGTCGTCAGCCCTTCGAGCGCGACCGGGCCGCGCGCATGCAGCCGTCCGGTGGCGATGCCGATCTCGGCGCCCAGCCCGAACTCGCCGCCGTCGGCGAACTGGGTCGAGGCGTTGTGCATGACGATCGCCGAATCGACTTCGGCGAGAAAGCGGTCCGCGACCGCCTGGTCCTCGGTCATGATCGCGTCGGTGTGGCCCGAGGAGTGCAGCGCGATGTGCTCCATCGCTGCGTCGAGCCCGTCGACCACCGCGACCGAGAGGATCGCGTCGAGGTATTCGGTGTCCCAGTCGTTGGCCGCGGCGGGTGCGATGCGCGGGTCGATCGCCTGCGCGCGCGAGTCGCCGCGCAGCTCGCAGCCTGCATCGAGCAGCGGCGCGACGAGCCCGTGCGGATCGGGATAGGTCGCGTCGATCAGCAGCGTCTCCATCGCCCCGCAGATCCCGGTGCGGCGCATCTTCGCATTGAGCGCGATCGCCTGCGCTTTCGCCCGGTCGGCGGCGTGGTGGACGTAGGTGTGGCAGATGCCGTCGAGGTGCGCGAGCACCGGCACGCGCGCGTCGGCCTGGACGCGCGCGACGAGGCTCTTGCCGCCGCGCGGCACGATCATGTCGATGAGGCCCGCGGCGGCGAGCATCGCGCCGACCGCGGCGCGGTCCTGCGTGGGCATCAGCTGCACCGCCTGGCGCGGAATGCCGCCCTGTTCGAGCCCTTCGACCAGCGCCGCGTGGATCGCGCGGTTCGAATTCACCGCCTCGCTCCCGCCGCGCAGGATCGTCGCGTTGCCCGAGCGCACGCAGAGCGCCGCGGCGTCGGCGGTAACGTTGGGGCGGCTTTCGTAGATGATCCCGATCAGCCCGATGGGGATGCGCACGCGGCTCAGCACCAGGCCGTTGGGCGGCGTGGAGGTGTCGATCACCTGTCCCACCGGATCGGGCAGCGCGGCGACCTGCTCCACGGCGTCGGCGATGGCGGCGAGGCGCGCTTCGTCCAGCTTCAGCCGGTCGAGCATCGCGCCGGTCAGCCCGGCCTTCTCGCCCGCCGCGACGTCGATTGCGTTGGCCGCCAGCACGCGCAGCGCGGCGGCGCGCAGCGCCCTGGCG
>JAJXVK010000222.1 GCA_021782155.1 Pseudomonadota bacterium | reverse complement strand
GATCCTCGCCAGCCTCGACGAGACGATCAAGCGCGCCGAGCTGGCGCTGGCGATGGCCAAGGCGCGCGGGCGCAACCGGCTGGAGATGGACAGCGCCGACGGCGCGCGACGCTGGCGGTAGAGCTGGAGCTGGAACTCTAAATCGACTTCGCCAGTTCGTCGCGGAAATCGGGGTGGGCGATGGCGATCAGCGCTTCGGCGCGCTCTTTCAGCGTCTTGCCGTAGAGGTCTGCTAGCCCGAACTCGGTGACGATGAAGCGCACGTCGTTGCGCGGCGTGGTGACCGGCCCGTCGAGCTTGGGCACGATGCGCGAGACCTTGCCACCCTTCGCGGTCGAGCGGCAGGCGATCACCGAGATGCCGTTCCTCGAGGCGTTCGCGCCGCGCACGAAGTCCAGCTGCCCGCCCGAGCCCGAATACTGGTGGCCTAGCATGTGCTCTGAATTGCACGCACCGCCCAGGTCCACCTGCAGCGTCGCGTTGACCGAGACGACGTTGTCGTTCTTCGAGATGTGGCGCGGGTCGTTCACGACATCGACCGGCAGGCTGTAGATCGCCTGGTTGTCGTCGAGCCATTCGTAGAACGCACGGCTGCCCAGCGCGAAAGTGAACACTGTGCGGCCCGGGAAGGTTTGCTTGGCGCGGTTGGTCGCCGCGCCGCACTCCATCAGCGCGGCGAGCGCGGGGGTCATCAGCTCGGTGTGGATTCCCAGGTCCTTGCGCGTGCGCAGGCGGCGACACACCGCGCCGGGCAGGCCGCCGATGCCCATCTGCAGGCAGGCGCGGTCGTCGATCATCGCCGCGACCGTCGCGGCGATCACGTCGTCCTCGGGCGCGAGCGATGGTTCACCCACTTCGGTCAGCGGTGCGCGGTGCTCGATGATCGCATCGACTTCCGACACGTGGAGCGGCGATTCGCCGAACACGCGCGGCATCGCCGGATTGACCTCGACGATCAGCCGCTTCGCCTTGCGGGCGGCGACCGAGGTGTAGTCGTTGCTGGTCCCGAAGGTGAAATAGCCGTGCTTGCCCATCGGCGATACGGTGGTGACGCAGGCGTCCAGCTCGACGGCGTCAGACAGGAGGCGCGGCGAATCGCTGAAGGCGACGGGAACGAACTCGATCGCACCCGCCGGTACGTCGCTGCGCGCCATCAGCCCGCGCTCCACCGAACTGAGGAACATGCAGTGCGGACGCACCCGGCCTAGCAGACGGGGTTGGAACACCGTCCTCGCCGCGTGCTCCATCGAGTGAAAGTACCAAACCCGCATCGCCTCGAGCGAACCGGCCTCGGCGCGGCGGGCGAGCGCGGCGAGCAGCGCGGGCGGTTCGGCCACGGCCATGCCCATCGCGACGTCGCAATCCGCGGGGAGGGTGGCCACGGCTTCGTCGGCGCTGGTCAGCTTCGAGCGGTAGAGTTCCTGAAGGTTCATGGCAGCGAATCCTTCACCGGCGCGGTTGCGGTTGCAAGTCCGTGGCAACGAAAAAGGGCGCCCCGTTGCCGGGACGCCCTTTTCGTGCCGTTGGGCGAGGGTGGAGAAGCCTCAGGCCTCTTCCGCCTCGGCGGCCGGCGCCTCGGCGGCGATCTCGCCGGGCTCGGCGTTCGGATCGCGCTCTTCGGTGAAGCCGGTGGGAACGCTCTCTTCCTCGAACATCGCGGCCATGACGTCGACACCCTGCGCCTGGAGTTCGGCCTCATCGGCCGAACGCGCGACGTTGACCTTGACGGTCACCGAGACTTCGGGGTGCAGCGCGACGCGCACGTCATAGACGCCGATCGACTTGATCGGGCGTTCGAGCACGATCATCGCCTTGGTGACGTCGGCGCCCTGTTCGTTGAGGGCGTCGGCAATGTCGCGGACCGAGACCGAGCCGTAGAGGTGGCCGGCGTTGGACGAAGCGCGGATCAGCACCACTTCCTTGCCGTCGACGTTGCCGGCGTGCTGGCCGGCTTCGTCGCGCTTGGCGGCGTTGTCGGCTTCGATGCGCGCGCGGTTGGCCTCGAAGACCTTGCGGTTGGCTTCGTTGGCGCGGAGAGCCTTCTTGTTGGGCAGAAGGAAGTTGCGCGCGTAGCCGTCCTTGACGGTCACTTCGTCGCCGATGGTGCCCAGCTTCTCGATGCGCTCGAGCAGGATGATCTGCATGACTAGCGCTCCTTACTTGACGATGTAGGGCAGCAGGCCGATGTGCCGGGCGCGCTTGATCGCCTGGCTCAGCTCACGCTGCTTCTTGGCCGAAACCGCGGTGATGCGGCTGGGGACGATCTTGCCACGCTCGGACATGAAGCCCTGGAGCAGGCGCACGTCCTTGTAGTCGATCGCCGGCGCGTTCTTGGCCGAGAACGGGCAGCTCTTGCGGCGGCGGAAAAACGGACGAGCCATGTCTTATTCCCCTTCGCGTTCGCGGCGGCGGCTGCGCTCGCGGTCGTTCTTGCGCATCATGACCGAGGGGCCGGCTTCGTGCTCGTCCACGCGGATGGTCATGTAGCGGATGATGTCTTCGTTGATCGCCGACTGGCGCTCGAGCTCGGCGACGGTGTCGCCCGGAGCTTCGATGTTCAGCAGCACGAAGTGCGCCTTGCGGTTCTTGGCGATCTTGTACGCGAGCGAACGCAAGCCCCAGGTCTCCGTCTTGGTGACCTTGCCGTTGTTCGTTTCGACGATCTCGGTGGCGGTGGCAGCCAGCGCATCGACCTGCGCCTGGCTGAGATCCTGGCGCGCCAGGAACACGTGCTCGTAAAGCGGCACGGCGGCTTCCTTTTTCTCTCTAACCGATCGCTGGCTGATCCGCGGGATTGCGGGGCCCCTCCGGCCTTCTTCAAGTTTCCGCGAATCCGAAGGCGCGCGGAAGCGGTGGCCCTTAGCGGGTTTCGGACGAAATGCAAGGGCCGCTGGCCCCGGTGGCGCCCGCTACCGCTCCGTCGGCGGGCCATTGCGCGAACAACGCCCCGGCGGCAAGGGCCGCTGCCTCATCGCCGGGTGGCGCCGGGACCGCCGGGACGCAGGCCTTGCCGCCGCGACGGGCTGGATCTGAACCTTGCCGCGCTGGCCTTTGCGGTGGCGCTGGTGCTTGCGCGGTTAGGCCTGCGCGCGGGTCTCGGCGGCGCGCGCGCGTCCACGTTCTTCTGCCTTGCCAACGAGGTGCTCGGGCGGCTGGTCGTGCCGCCTCCGGTCCGCTGGTAGTGCGCTTGCGCAGCATCGATTTTTTTGACGGATTGCGGAAGATCAAGGCGTGCAGATGCTGCACTTGCTAAGAAGGTGGCCAACTCAGCAGGAGTGCATCATCATGACCGATCCCACCATCACCGCTGCCGCCCGCCAGACCGAAACGACCCGCGCGGGCGTGTGCCTGAACGTCCGTCCGGCCTTTCCCGCCGACGAGACCGCTCTGGCCGACTTCTTCGATCGCGTGAGCGACGAGGATCGCCGCTTCCGCTTCCTCAGTGCGCACCGGCACCTGACGCACGAACAACTCGTGCCGCTGGTCGACGCCGACCACGAATCAACCGAGAGCCTGATCGCCTTCGACGCCGATACGCACGAGATCGTCGCCTCGGCGATGCTCGCCTGCGACAAGGACATGGCCGGGGGTGAGATCGCCGTCTCGGTCCGGTCCGATTATCGCGGCAAGGGCGTGGGCTGGACGATGCTCGACGTGCTGGCCGGCGAGGCGCAGCGCCGCGGGCTCAAGCGCGTCGTGGCGATCGAGGACCGCGAGAACCACGCCGCGATCGAACTCGAGCGCGAGAAGGGCTTCGTGCCGCACGCCATGGACGACGATCCGCACCTGGTGCTGCTCGAAAAGACCTTCGGCTGACCTCTTTCAGGGCAGGCGCGCGAGGATATCGGCGGCGAACGTCGTCAGCGTATCGTCGCGCGCGCCCATGATCACTATCCGGTCGCCGGGGCGCGCGAGGTCGACGATACGGTCGGCGCAATTCGCGCGCGCCGGGAGATATTCAGCTTTGCCGCCCGCCTGGCGGATCAGTTCGACAATCCGTTCGCTGCCGGTCGAGCGGTCGACCGTGCCGCCGAAATAGACCGGGTCGCACAGGATCGTCAGGTCACCGGGGCCCAGCCGGCTCGCCAGCACTTCGGCCAGTTCGGTGCCCATCTGGCGCAGAGGGCCATAGCCGTGGGGCTGGAAGAACGCGATGATCCGGCCGGGATGTGCCTTGAGCGTCGCCAGCGTGGCTGCGACCTTTTCCGGGTTGTGCCCGAAATCGTCGATCACGGTCACGCCCGACGGGCTAGTGCCGATAATGTCGAAGCGACGGGCGAGGCCGGTGAAGCCCGCCAGTGCGCGCACCGCGTCGGCGAGCGGCACCCCGGTCGCGCTGGACGCGGCGAGCGCGGCGAGGGCGTTGGAGAGGTTGTGGCGGCCGGGCACGGCGACGGACACACTGTGGCGGCTGCCGTCGCGCCGGTCTGTCACCGTGGCGGCGATGCCGGTGGCGCCTTCCTCGATCGAACCGGGCTCGACGCGCAGGTCCGCATCCTGCCGCACGATCGCGAATGTCAGCGCGGCGCGGGCGCGGGGCAGCAGCGCCGCGCTTTCCGCGTCGTCGAGATTGATCGCGCAGACATCGGACACCGATAGGAAATTCCCGAACAGCTCGCGCAGTTCCTCGAGGCTCTTGTGGTCGAGGCTGACGTTGTTGAGCACGCCAACGGTCGGACGGTAGAGGGCGATCGAGCCGTCGCTTTCGTCCACTTGGGAGTCTA
>JAJXVK010000221.1 GCA_021782155.1 Pseudomonadota bacterium | reverse complement strand
GCGGGCGACATCATCGACCTGTCGGCCATAGACGCGCGCGCCGATGTGGCGGGCAATCAGTCGTTCCAGCTCGTCGCCACCTTCACCGGGACGGCGGGGCAATTGATCCGGACCTACCAGCCGGCGACCGGAACCTACGGAAATCTTTACAGCAATCTGCTGGATTACATCATCTCCGCGGCCCTGATCTTTTACATCCTGACCATTGCCGGCGTGTTGTCGCCTGGCTACTGATGCTCAAGTACGCGGCGAAAATCCGGTTCCTCGCCGACGAGAGCTTCGACGAGGCGAGCCGGATCGACGCCCTGCTGTCCGATCCGCGCGTGCGGCGCGACATCGACGGCGCGTGATTTGGGTCCGCCAAGTCCATGGCCAAGCTCTATTTCTACTACGCCAGCATGAACGCCGGCAAATCGACCACCTTGCTCCAGGCCGATTTCAACTACCGCGAGCGCGGCATGGCGACGATGCTGTGGACCGCCGCGATCGACGACCGCGGCGGCGAGCGCGCGATCGAGAGCCGGATCGGCCTCCATGCCGGGGCGCACCGCTTCGAACGCGATACCGATATGTGGGAGCGGGTCATGGCGGCGCACCATGTCGAGCCGCTTGCCTGCGTGCTGGTCGACGAAGCGCAGTTCCTGACCGGGGAGCAGGCCTGGCAGCTCGCGCGGCTGGCCGACGAGGGCGGCATCCCGGTGCTCTGCTATGGCCTGCGCACCGATTTCCGGGGCGAGCTGTTCCCCGGATCGGCCACGCTGCTGGGCATCGCGGACTCGCTGGTCGAATTGAAGGCCGTGTGCCACTGCGGGCGCAAGGCTACGATGAACCTGCGCGTCGATGACGGCGGCGCGGCGGTGAAGGCGGGGGCGCAGACGGAAATCGGCGGCAACGACCGCTATGTCGCGCTGTGCCGCAAGCACTTTTCCGAGGCGATGCGGTGATCGACTCCGCCGCGCTGATGCAGCCGATGGAGGATGCCGGCTGGCAGGGCGGCGCGATCCGGCTGGAGCGTGCCGGCGATGCGCATCTCGAGGCGCTGCGCGCCTGCTTCCTGCCCGACGACCCGGTGTGGGAGATCTACCCCGTTCCGCTCCACGGCGAGCATTTCGATACCAGCGCGCGCGCCATGCTTGCCAATCCCGCTCGGCTTATCTTCGCGGTGCTGCTCGACGGCGAGGTGACGGGCATGACCAGCTATCTCAACCTCGCGCCCGATCGCCAGACGCTGGAGATCGGCGGAACCTTCATGGCGCCGCGGGTGCGCGGCAGCGGGCTCAACGCGCGGGTCAAGCGCCTGCTGCTCGGCCGCGCCTTCGCCAGCGGGGTGCGCCGCGTCGAGTTCCGCATCGACGAGCGCAACGCGCGCAGCCAGGCCGCGGTGGCGAAGCTCGGCGCGGTCAGGGAAGGCGTCTTGCGGGCAGAGCGCGTAACCTGGACCGGCTTCGTGCGCGACACCGGGATCTGGTCGATCCTCGCGCAGGAATGGGCTGCGCGCGGCTGATGGCTATTCAACCGGCGCCCCTCGCTTCCTACATGGGCGCAGGGCGTTGGCCCATTGCGCCACGGCAAGCGACGGAAGAGACCTGACTTGAATCACTTCAATCCCGATTCCGCGCTGTGGCAGGCCGCGACGATCGTCATCCCGCTGGTCTTCGCGATCGTCTTCCACGAGGTGTCGCACGGTTATGTCGCGAAGCTGCTGGGTGATCCGACCGCCAGCGAGCGCCGCCGTCTCAGCCTCAACCCGCTGCGCCATGTCGATCCGGTGGGCACGCTGCTGGTGCCGGGCTTCCTCTGGCTGACCACGCACACCGCGTTCGGCTGGGCGAAGCCGGTTCCGGTCGATGCCCGCCGCCTGCGCAATCCGCGCCGCGACATGATGTTCGTCGCAGCTGCGGGGCCGGGCTCGAACATCGTGCTGGCGCTGGCGGGAGCGGCCGCGCTGGGGCTACTGGCGCGCGTGGTGGGGCAAGGCGAACCGGGCATTGGCGCATTGTTCCTTCGCGACAACCTCGGCAATTTCATCGCGATCAACCTGTTCCTTGCGCTGTTCAACATGCTGCCGATTCCGCCGTTCGACGGTTCGCACATCGTCGAGGGGCTGTTGCCCGAAGGGGCGGCGCGCACCTACGCTAGCCTGCGCCGACTCGGCTTCGCGCTGATCCTCATCCTGTTGTTCGGCGTGCCGATGATATTTCCGCGCTTCGACCTAATCGGGATGACGGTGCTACCGCCGTTCAACTGGCTGTTCGGCCATTTCCTCGAGATCGCGCAGTCCATGTCGGGAACAAGCATAGCCTGACCGCGCGCGAAATCGCGATTGCGCGCGGAGCCCGCCTTGTAACCGTGGCCGCGGCTCACGATCTAGGCCGGCGAGGGGGAATGGATCTGCAAAGGAGACATTCCATGATCGATTTTCGTCCCGCACGCGCGGCTTGGCTCGCGCCACTCGCGGCGCTGGCGCTCGCGATGCCGGCCGCGGCGCAGGCCAAGGCCGCACAGGAGCAGTCCGCCAGCATCCCCTTCGCCGACCACGGCGGAATCTGGGACTGGCGCAGCGAGGGCGACAGCACCGTCTACTTCCAGGACAACCACCGCCAGTGGTATCGCGCGGAGCTGTTCATGCCGGCCTTCGACCTGCCCTTCGTCGAGTTTATCGGTATCGACGCGCTGCCGAGCGGCACGCTCGACAAGTTCGGTGCGGTCTACATCCACGGCCAGCGCTATCCGTTCAAGTCGTTCGTCAAGGTCGATGGCCCGCCGAAGAAGGCGGAACACGGCGACAAGGCGAAGACCAAGGCAGAGCCGATGCATAGGGCCTGACAGCCGGGACGGGGCGCGCTAATGGGCCGCCATGCGCGCGCTGTCCCCCAATGGCTGGATCATCCTCGACAAGCCCGTCGGGCTCGGTTCGACCCAGGCCGTCGGCGCGGTGAAGCGCAACCTGCGCGAGGCGGGCTACGGCAAGGTCAAGGTCGGTCACGGCGGCACGCTCGATCCACTGGCGTCGGGCGTGCTGCCGATCGCGCTGGGCGAGGCGACCAAGCTGTGCGGGCGGATGCTCGATGCGAGCAAGACCTACGATTTCACCGTGCAGTTCGGCGCGGAGACCGACACGCTCGACCTCGAAGGCAAGGTGATCGCGCAGTCGGATGTCCAGCCTGGCTTCGGAGCGGTGGAACGAGTGATCGAGCAGCACTTCACCGGACCGATCGAACAGGTTCCGCCCGCATATTCCGCCCTGATGGTTGACGGCCGGCGCGCCTACGATCGTGCGCGAGCAGGCGAGGAAGTCGATCTGCCCACGCGAAGCGTTGTCGTCGGGCCATGGTGCTATTTGGCCGAAGGGTTCGTTGGTGAGTGGGACGCGAGCGAGCAATACGCGACCCTCGGCGTCACGGTCTCCAAGGGCACCTATATCCGCAGCCTCGCACGCGATATCGCGCTGGCCCTTGGAACGCGCGGACACGTGACCTATCTACGCCGCACGCGCGCCGGGCCGTTCGGCCTCAGTCACGCGATTTCGCTGGACAAACTCAACGAAATCGGCAAGGGGGCGCGGCTTGAACAGGTACTCTTGCCGCTTGAGGCGGCGCTGGTCGACATCCCGGCGCTTTCCCTCGACCCGGAGCAGGCAAGGGCGGTCCGCCAGGGCCGCGTTCTGACCGGGATGGCTCTTGAAGACGGGCTGCACTGGGCGAGACTGGGAAGCGTTCCCGTCGCGCTCGTGGAGCTTTCGGGCGGTGAAGCCCGCGTCGTCAGGGGCTTCAACCTACCCGATGTCGCGGAGTAAGATGCATGTCGGTTACCGCCGAGAAGAAGACCCAGATCATCGAAGACAACGCCCGCGCGAAGGGCGATACCGGTTCGCCGGAAGTGCAGGTCGCGATCCTCACCGAGCGCATCGTGAACCTTACCGAGCACTTCAAGGCGCACCACAAGGACAACCACTCGCGCCGCGGCCTGCTGATGATGGTCAACAAGCGCCGTTCGCTGCTCGACTACCTGAAGAAGAAGGACGTCGATCGGTACAACGCGCTGATCCAGAAGCTCGGGCTTCGCAAGTAAAGGTTCCCGAAGCGGCCCCTCGCGGGCCGCTTCTTGCATGTAGGTTCCCGCAGCTGCGGTAGCCTCGGGCCTCCACGCGGAGGCTCACCCGGCTGCAAGATGTCCCCGCCTTCGCGGGGGCGCGGCCACAACGAAGGGGCAAGTTCCGCAATGCGGCGGGGCGAGCCACGGGGCAAGACAACCAGCCCCACACCGGACCGGGACGGAATCCCCGGCAGCAAACCCCGCCGGCAATAGGGCCCGCGGGCTGAAGGAATACTCGAATGTTCGACGTGAAAACCGTTTCGATGGAGTGGGGCGGAAAGACCCTCACTCTGGAAACCGGCCGCATTGCCCGTCAGGCTGACGGCGCGGTCCTCGCCACTTACGGCGAAACTGTCGTGCTCTGCGCGGTCACCGCCGCGAAATCGGTCAAGGACGGGCAGGACTTCTTCCCGCTGACCGTGCACTACCAGGAAAAGTTCTCGGCCGCGGGGCGCATCCCCGGCGGCTTCTTCAAGCGCGAGCGCGGTGCGACCGAAAAGGAAACGCTGACCAGCCGCCTGATCGACCGTCCGGTGCGCCCGCTGTTCCCCGAAGGCTTCTACAACGAGATCAATGTCATCGCCCAGGTCATGAGCTATGACGGCGAGACCGAGCCCGACGTCGTTGCGATGATCGCCGCCTCGGCCGCGCTGACCATCTCGGGCGTGCCCTTCATGGGCCCGATCGGGGCCTGCCGCGTCGGCTTCGTCGATGGCGCATACACGCT
>JAJXVK010000220.1 GCA_021782155.1 Pseudomonadota bacterium | reverse complement strand
GTCCGCCCCGCTGACGCGCTCTCGCCGCGCTAGGCGATCGCGCCCGCCGGCCAGCTGGCGAGCGTTGCGGAACAGCACGGCGAAACCACCTGGCCGCTTGCGGCCATCGACGACCTCCATACGCAGGCTGCGGCATCGGCCCACTTCGCCCCCGCCGAACCCGAGCACCGGCTGCTCGAGTTTCCGGGCGGGCCGATGGCCTGCGCGCCGCCGCGCGCCAGACCGCCGCTCTGGGCAATCGATCTTGCGGCAGGCCAGGCCCTATCCGCCGCCACCCCCGGGATGGTCCCCCTCCCCTGCCCCGGCGCGCTGCGCGCCGAGGCACTGGCGCCCTGGCTCTGGCCGCGCGAGCGCGACATTCTGGTGGCCGACGCGCTCACGGCCTGCGCCGACCGGCTCGCCAAGCTGGTCGAACAGGCCCGGACGCGCCATTCCCACATGACCCGCGCGCTCGCCGCCCTGCGCTCGAATTCGCGCGCGCCCCTGCTCTACACCCTGCTCGCCGGGTTCGGGCCCTTGCGTCCGGGCCAGATCGAACGCGCGCTGCACCTGTCCAAGAACGGCGTGCGCGAACTGGTCAAATCGCTGAAATCCGCTAGTCTTGCCGATATCGAGCGGCATCGTGGTCAGATTCTGATCCGTGCGAGCTTGGCTGACGGCAAGGCGAGCGAGTCCGGTCCTGGACCGGGCCCGTCTCCCGTGCTCTCGGCCGAAAGCCTCGCCGAATTTGATGCAGCGATGGCCGCCATCGACCGGCTGCTCGCGCGCTCGAATGCGTCGCCATCGAACGAGTGACCCGGCAGGTCGAGAACAGTGCGAAACGCGGGATGGGCGAAGCGCCGGCTCAACCGCTCGTGCAACAGTCTCGGATTTCCCAGGCAATCCTCCCAAGGATCGGGGCGCCCGGTCGCCGGGGGAACGGCATCATCCGCCATTCCGCACTGTTTCAGGAAAAACAGCGCATCCTGGAACCCGCGTAAGCAGGTCAGCGGGGATTTCGCAGCACCGACAATCTCGGCCGCATAGCGGCGGCGCACCTCGCTCGCCAGCACCGCGCGCCGTCGGCGTAGCATTTGCGCCGCATGCACCGCAGGGTAGTTCCGCCAGGCCTGCTCAAGCTTCTGTCCGGCTACTTCCAGCACGTGGCGCTTGCGGCCAAGCTGACGCAGGCCCACCGCTGTGATCGCAGCCGCGAGATCCGCTAGCCCGGGCACGGAGCCGCTGGAGCCACGCCTCGCCGGACTATACACCGGCTGCGCATCGAAGCGGAATAGTCGCTCCACCCGTTCGGCTTGTTCCACATTGCTGCTGTGCAGCGCCGCCAGCAAGAGGTGGCGCGACGGCGCAAAATGAAACCGGTTGCCGACCAACGCCGCCATGTATCGCCTTGAAAACGCGTAGGAGTTGGGCTCACTGCCGCGCAGGTGGGCACGGGAAATGACGCGATTCCAGGCGAGGCGCGTGGCGACCAGGGTAAACCGCGCCATCTGCTCGCCTGTCCGGTCCACCGTCTCCTCCAGCAGCCGCTTCGCCGCCATCGTGCGCCCCAGCACCACGATGCTGCGAAGGTCGGTCAGCAGCAGATCGTGGTGCTCGCAGCGCAGGGCAACCCGCAGGATCCAGTTGCGTTCGATCCGCCACGGCGCGCCGCTTTCCAGCCAGTCGAGCCAACATTGCGGGCACCCGATCGAGCGCAGCGCCGGCGGCAGCAGGTCACCGCGTGTGCAGCCCACCAAAGTCCTCGAAATCGCCTTCTCGGGCAGGGCCGTCGCCCAGGCCAACCGCTCGACCATGACCCGGTGCCGCTGCGCGGTGCCATAGGCTGACGAGGCCAGATCGCAGGCGGCCAGCACTGTCTCGATGCCGAGATGCGCGAACAGCGCCTTGCGCGTCGTTTCGTGCCGCGCGGCGAGGCGCTGCAGCCAGGATTCGAAGCATTCCCCGGCCATCGGCCTGACCCGGTAGGCCAGCGGCTCTATCTCGCTCCTTCCCGCTCCAGCGCTCATCCCGGCACTCAATCCGGGCTATAGGGGGTAAAGAGCTGCAAGGCCTGGCTGATATCGTCATGCGTCACCAGCGCCCGATCGTGCCGTTTCGCAACCTTGGCCGACCAGTGCAGGATCCGCTTGAAATTGCCGGTTACCCCGCCGCTTTCGCGCCAAATCCGCTCGGCAAATGCGGGCGCGGCGAGATGCTCGGGCACCGCCATCCCCATTCCGCGCGCCAGTGCCCTGATCAGCCGCTGCGAGGGCTCGCCCGGCTCCCACAGGGGCAATTTGAGCATGATCGAACGATAGGCCAGCTCGACATCGTCGGCGAATATCTGACGGGCGACATCCAGCCCGGCCACGACCAGCGGCACATTGCCTGCGCTCATCAGGAAGCGCAAGGCATCGAGCGTGTCGCGCCGCGCGACCCCGCTCGCGGTCAGGATCACATGGACATTGTCGATCGCGACCAGCCTCGTCCCCTGCGCGGCCAACAGATCGACAACCTTGAAATCGGCGGTTTTGTGCGTGTTGGCCCGGATCGGCCAGCCCTGCTGCCAGAGCAGGGCCAGGTTGATCTTGAGCGAGGTCGGGCTCGAGGGAATGACCGTGCGCAGGACCGGTTGGTAGCGGGCTTCGCCCCAATCGGCAGGTTCGGGGAAAGCCTCGGTCAGACGCCGCTGCGCTTCGCGCAGGATCGAGGTCTTGCCCATGCCGGACTGGCCTGTGAGCACGATGCAGGTCGGTCGCTCTTCCGGATCGTCATGCGCGACCTCGACGATGGTTTCGACGGCGTTGCGCGCTTCCTTGAAATCGATCCAGAATGAGGCTGCCTGGACCGGTAATCGCGTCAGCGCCGCGGTGCTCACGATTGCACCTTCAACCAGGAATCCTCGCCAAGTTCCGCGACCGGTCTCCACTGAACGGGCGGCTTTTCAGGCCTTTCGGGTGACCGCAGATCCGCGAGCGTCGTCCCCTCCCCTTCCCGCCGTTTCGCCCGGCGCCGGGCCTCCTTGGTGCGCAGGCGAGCCTGATGGATTTCCTGGTTGGCGGCAGCAATCGCGCGGGCCGTCGCCGTCCGCCCGCCATCGGCCTGGTAAGCCCGGCCCATGGCCCTCACCCTGGCTCTGGCAGCTTCCCAGTCCGCCTCCCAGACATCGGGATATTGACCGATAACCGCCAGTTGCACGAAACTGCCATCGAGCTCGGCATAGACATGCTGGATCGTCCGCTCGTCCCAGCTGACCTCGATCTTCTGGCCGATTCGCTGGCCAAGCGCCGGGTGCCAGTAATGGCGGTGTTTGATCTGGATCCCCCGGGAATGGACCGTCAGCGATTTCGACGGCAGAAATTGGCGGAAAAGCTCATCAGTATTGCACGAAACCGGAAGCAAGGGGCCATGTCGCGCCGCCTCGCGTTCCCACACCTGCACCGGGCACAGGCCGCCAAGCGCGGAATGCGGCGCGTGATGATAAACCGCGATCTGGCACAGCAGCCAGCGCTCGAATTCTGCCAGGGTAATCGCCGCGTCGGCTTCGGCATCGTAGCCATCGCGTGCCGACACGTTCGATCCCGTCGCACCCGGTAAAAGCCGCAGTTTTCCGACCATTGTTCCGATCAGCCGCTCGATATGGCCGCCCAGATGGGCCGGGCCGGGTTTGCGGACATCCGGGTCGATGCCATTGCGCACGCAGGCCCGCCGGAACGACTCCGAGCGATGCGGCTTGGCCTGATCGGCATGCAGGCGCCGGAACAGGCCGAACATCGGGTAGCTGACATCGACGCCCAGATGCGCGAGAACAGGCTGCTTGGGCAGCAGCGCGCTCGCAACGGCCCTGCCACACCGGAAAATCGAGGGATCGCCGAAGCTGACATAGTAGCCGAGAATCGAACGGGTCCAGATTTCAATCAGGAACGTGATCCACGGCCGTCCGAGCTCTTCCCGCCTCAGGCTATCGACCAGGATGACGTCACCCCTGGTATGGTCCATCTGGACAAGATCGAGGAAACCATCGCTGTGGTATTCCCCAGGATGCGCTTCCTGCGCGCTGCGGGTCTTGGAGCCCATGCTGGCCTTGGCCCACACACTGCTCGCAATCTCGGCCAGCAGCCGCTCGATGGTCTTCTCGCTCGGGATCAGATCGGCGGAAAACCGATGTTCTCCGTTGTCGGCATGGAGCAGTCCCCAAATCTGCCGCGCCGCTTCCGCACGCGAGGGAGGCACCATCTTGAGCGCGATCTCATCGATCAGTGCGTCAATAGCACCTCTGACTTCGGGATCTATCCGGTGTGAGCCAACAACCGGCCCTCGCGGCTTCGGCGCAAGCGATTCGGCCACGGGATGGTCCCGGTAGCGCGCGCCCAGCGTCCGAATCTGCCGTTCCTTGAGACCGGTAGCCTCGGAAATTGCTGCGACCTGAGCGCTCGTCACCGGCCCAGACTGTGAAATGTGTTCCCGGAAATGCGGGAAAAGGGCCAATCCCGCCTCCAGAGATTTGAGGCTGCGTCTGGGCGCAGGAGAAGGCTTTCGCTCAATCATAGGATTGGCTCCACGACAACTTCCCCTGCGCGCGGGAATGTAGCTCAATCTGGCTGCTACCGCGATGGTGGAATCGGGCTCGGACAGAGTGTCCTGCAGAAACTATGATCTATGTATCTGATTTATCGCCGTTTAGACGAACTGCGGTCTATTATGTCGGCTGACACAAGGGCGTCAGCGAAAGCTTCAACAGCAGCTTCGATCCGGCCGATCGCGCGCTCGAGCGGCTTGATGCTTTGCTCCCCGCTGCCGATCCGCTCGCCGCGCTAGCCGAATGGGTCCGCCAGCTTCGCGAGGACGAGACCCCGTTTCTTG
>JAJXVK010000010.1 GCA_021782155.1 Pseudomonadota bacterium | reverse complement strand
CAAGACCTCGCTCGCCACCAACATCGCCTTCAATTGTGCCGACCGCTTCCGGCGCGATCTGGCCGACGGGATGGACCCGGCGAAGTCGGTCGGCGCGCCCACCGCCTTCTTCAGCCTCGAAATGAGCGCCGACCAGCTCGCCACGCGTATCCTCGCCGAGCAGTCCGGCATCAGCTCCGAAGCGCTGCGCATGGGCAAGATCAGCCGCGAGGACTTCCAGTCGTTGTCGCGCGCCAGCCAGACGCTGGCCGAGCTGCCGCTCTACATCGACGATACCCCCGCGCTGACCATCGCCGCGCTGCGCACCCGCGCGCGCCGGCTGAAGCGCCGCCACGACATCGGGCTGATCGTGGTCGACTATCTGCAACTGCTGCAGGGCACGGGCCGCAACGAGGGCCGCGTCAACGAGATCTCCGAGATCAGCCGTGGTTTGAAGACGCTCGCCAAGGAACTGGCGGTGCCGGTGATCGCGCTCTCGCAGCTTTCCCGTGCGGTCGAAAGCCGCGACGACAAGCGGCCGATGCTCTCGGACCTGCGCGAATCGGGCTCGATCGAACAGGACGCCGACATGGTGTGGTTCGTGTTCCGCGAGGACTACTACGTCGCCGCGCGCGAGCCCAAGCGCCCGATGGAAGGCGACGACGGCAAGACCCACGACGCGCACTCCGCCTGGGCCGCCGAGATGGAGCGCGTCTACGGCCTTGCCGAACTGATTGTCGCCAAGCAGCGCCACGGCGCCACCGGCAAGGTGCGCATGCGCTTCGAACCGAGGATCACGCGGTTCAGCGACCTCGCCGAGGATTCGATGGCGGCGAGCAGTTACGATTGATTTTCTGCCGGTCGGGTTGGCCTGAGTCCCCTGTTGGGCGCGCCCTTCACCTGCGTGAAGGGCTTGCGGCACCGGGAGTCCTTGTGGATCGCAAGACACCTCCGTGCCTTGCGGCGGCACCGGCCCTGCCCGGCCGGCGACCAACTCAAACCACCCTGATTCGCAAAATTACTCCATATACTTCAACATCTTACGCAAATTTTTCTTGACTTTTCAACGCGCCCTCGTGTAGCAGCCGCGCTTTCCCGCATTGCTTGCCAAGATTGGAGTGCCCCATGGCGCGCGTTACCGTCGAAGATTGCGTCGACAAGGTTCCCAACCGTTTCGATCTCGTCCTGCTCGCGGCAGAGCGCGCGCGCGCCATCTCGGGCGGCGCCGAGCTGACCGTCGATCGCGACAACGACAAGAACCCCGTCGTCGCGCTGCGCGAGATCGCCGAAGAGACGGTCAAGCCCAGGGACCTCAAGGAAAACGTCGTGCAGTCGCTCCAGCGCGTGCTGCCCGAGGACGATGACGAGGTCGATGATATCGGCTCGCTGTCGCAGTCGGCCGAAGCGCTGCGCATCACCGCCGCCGCGCCGACCCGCAACACCTCGCTGGGCGCCGACTACGACGGCTGATCCTCGCCGGGGTTGGCATCGCGATCACCATGAACGGCCCGCGCGTCACCCGATGCGCGGGCCGTTTGCGTGGCAGGACGCAGACCTCCCGCCCCGCCTAACGACACGGCCACTTGCGGATGAAGTAGTCCGCCATCGCCGCGTTCATCGTGACGCGCGGGCGCTGGACATCGGGATAGGTGCGCAGGAAGGCCAGCAGGTTGTCCGAAGAAACCGCCACGCCCCTGGGCGGGCAACTGCTCGGGCGGCCCGCGGCGCGCTCGGCAGTGAGGCGTTGTCGATAGGCTTGCCCTGCCGCCTGGCCCTCGCTCTTCAGCAGCTTCATGTCGGGCGAGAACAGCGCGCCCATCCCCCTGGCCCTGAGCGCGTCGGCCTTGGCGAGGAAGGTGGCGACGCTCATCTCGCCGGCAGCGAAGGCTGGCGTCGCGAGCGCGGCAGCCAGCATCAGGGGCAACAAGGCTGAACGTTTCATCGGCACTCTCTCCGCACCATCGTTGCGCCCGATCCTGTCCTGGAACGCCGGCTTGGCCAAGCGCCTCAGCAATCGAGCACGAACGGCCCCGCCGCGCGCGCCTCGAGCGCACGGTGCGCTTCGGCCGCATTGGCCAGCGGGAAGCGCCCGCCGATCGCCACCGGCAGTTCGCCCGCCGCGACCATCGCGAAGAAGCGTGTCGATACCTCGCGCAGCCGCGCACCGCCGTCGAGGTAGGCCCACAGGAACGGTCGTGTGACCGAATTGGACTTCGCGCCGAGCCGCTGGAGCTGGAACGGCGGCACCGGACCCGAGGCCTGGCCGTAGAGCACGAGGTGCCCGCGCAGCCCGAGCGAGGCGAGCGACCCCTCGAAGCTGTCAGCGCCGACCGCGTCGTAGGCGACGGCAACGCCCTTGCCGCCGGTGAGGTCTGCGATCCGCGCGGCGACATCGGCCTCGCGGTAGGGAATCACCTCGTCGCAGCCCGCCTCGCGCGCGAGGCGCTGCTTTTCTTCCGAGCCGGCGGTGCCGTAGACCGTGCAGCCGAGGCGCGAGGCGATCCGCGCGAGCAATTGCCCCACGCCGCCGCCCGCCGCCTGGACCAGCACGCGCATGCCGGGCTCGAGCCTGTGGACGTCGTCGGCCAGCACCAAGGCGGTCAGCCCGCGCAGCAGCCACGCCGCGGCGGTATCGAAGCCCACGCCATGGGGTAACGGGACCGCCAGCTTCGCATCGACCACCCGGTCGCGCGCATAGCCGCCATAGCCGCTGTCGAGATAGGCGACGCGGTCGCCAACCGCGAAATCGCCCACGCCCTCGCCCACGGATTCGACCACGCCCGCGCCCTCGAGCCCCGGTATGCCCGGAAGGGTCAGCGTGTTGTAGAGCCCCGAGCGGACATAGACGTCGTGAAAGTTCACCCCCGCGGCGTGCTGGCGGATCTGGATCTGCCCCGGCCCCGGCGCGCCCAGCGGAACGGATTCAACTTCGAGCACCTCGGGCCCGCCATGGGCCCTGAGCACGATCGCGTCGGTCTGGCCCCCGCTCACGATACTTCAGGCGCCCTGCGGATGTGGCGAGCCCGAACCACCCGAGAAGCGGCGGCCAGCCTTGGGCACGGCCGAACCCGCGCTCGACACCGGGCGCGACGGACCCGAAGGCGCTTCGGGCCGGTCGATCTTGCCGTTGCTCATCAGCTCGGTGATCTCGTCGCCCGTCAGCGTCTCGTATTCGAGCAGCGCCTGCGCGAGCAGGTGGAGCTTTTCCTCCTGCGCCTTGAGGATGTCGGTCGCGCGCTTGTGCGCATCATCGACCAGCACGCGGATCTCGCTGTCGATCAGCTTGTTGGTCTCGTCCGACGACATCAGCCGGTGCGAGCCGCCCATGCCGAGGTAGCCTTCCTGCTGTTCCTCGTACTGCAGCGGCCCGAGCTTGTCCGACATGCCCCACTTCGTGACCATGTTGCGGGCAAGGCCCGTGGCATACTGGATGTCCGAGCTGGCGCCGGAACTGACCTTGTCGTGGCCGAAGATGATCTCCTCCGCCACGCGCCCGCCCATCGAAACCGCGAGGTTCGCGAGCATCTTGTCGCGGTGATAGGAATAGGAGTCGCGCTCGGGCAGGCGCATGACCATGCCCAGCGCACGGCCGCGCGGGATGATCGTCGCCTTGTGGATCGGGTCCGAAGCGGCCTCGTTGACCGAGACGATCGCGTGGCCCGCCTCGTGATAGGCGGTCATCTTCTTCTCGTCCTCGGTCATGACCATCGAGCGGCGCTCGGAGCCCATCATGACCTTGTCCTTGGCGTCCTCGAATTCCTGCATGGCGACGAGGCGCTTGTTGCGCCGCGCGGCCAGAAGCGCGGCTTCGTTGCACAGGTTGGCAAGGTCCGCGCCCGAGAAGCCCGGCGTGCCGCGCGCGATGGTGCGCGGGTTGACGTCGGGGGCGAGCGGCAGCTTCTTCATGTGCACGCCGAGGATCTTCTCGCGGCCCTCGATGTCGGGCACCGGCACCACGACCTGACGGTCGAAGCGGCCCGGGCGCAACAGCGCCGGGTCGAGCACGTCGGGCCGGTTGGTGGCGGCGATGATGATGATGCCTTCGTTGGCCTCGAAGCCGTCCATCTCGACGAGCAGCTGGTTCAGCGTCTGCTCGCGTTCGTCATTCGAATTGCCGAGGCCGTGGCCGCGATGGCGGCCGACCGCGTCGATTTCGTCGATGAACACGATGCACGGCGCGTTCTTCTTGGCCTGCTCGAACATGTCGCGCACACGGCTGGCGCCGACGCCGACGAACATCTCGACGAAGTCCGAACCCGAGATGGTGAAGAACGGCACGCCGGCCTCGCCCGCGATGGCGCGCGCGAGCAGCGTCTTTCCGGTGCCGGGCGAACCGACCAGCAGCGCGCCCCTCGGGATCTTGCCGCCGAGCTTGGCGAAGCGCGACGGGTCCTTGAGGAACTCGACGATCTCCTCCAGTTCCTCGCGTGCTTCGTCGATGCCCGCGACGTCGTCGAAGGTGACGCGGCCGTGGCGTTCGGTCAGAAGCTTGGCCTTGGACTTGCCGAAGCCCATCGCACCGCCCGCGCCTCCGCCCTTCTGGACCTGGCGCAGCGCGAAGAACGCGACGAGCAGGATCAGCAGGAACGGCAGCGACTGCGCGACGATGTAGAGCAGCAGGTTGGGCTCGTCCTGCGGCTTGCCCGAGAACTGCACCTCGTGATCCTCGAGGAGCTGCGGCAGCGACGTGTCGCCCGGGATCGGCACGGTCTGGAAGGTCTGGTCGGTCTTGAGCGTCCCGGTGATGCGGTCGGGCGCGATCTGCACGTCGCGCACCTGGTTGTCGGCGACCTTCGCGCGGAAGTCCGAATAGCGCATCATCTGCGCGGACGTGTCGCCGCGCGCGCCGAACATCGAGACCACAAGAAGCAGCGCGAGGAAGATGCCGCCCCATATCAGGAGGCTCTTGATCCAGGGATTGCCCTGCGGCTGGTCGTCGTTCATCGCGCTGTCGTCTCGAATTGAGGGTCGTACTGCCCGTCAATGTAAGGCGGGGCACATGAATGACAATATAAGGAAACCGCGAAAAATCGCGCCGTTCCGATCGTCCGGCGCGATTATTGGTCCGTTCGGCCGCGATGCGGCGGCACCCGGGTGAAGCGCCACGGCGCTTCGCGCGCATCGCCGCGAAGTCCCGCGAGCGTCGCCACCTGCCCCGATTCGAGCGCATCGAGCCAGCGCGAAAGCTCGCTGCCGCGCGGATTCCCCTCGCCGAGCAGCGCGACGATCCGCTCGAGAACGCGCAGCCGCACGGCGCGCGGGGCGGCGGGATTGTAGCTCGCCTCCACCGGCCCCTGCCCGACGCGGCTCCACTCCCGGTCAGCCGCCCATTCGAGCGCAGCGTCGGCCTGCGCGAGCCGTTCGGCGCTGGCGGCGAGGCCCGCCGGGTCGATCCAGTGCGCGTGCGCCAGTCCCTCGCGCACGCGAACCCGTTCGAAGGTGAGGTCGCGATTGGACGGGTCGTCGGCCGGCACCACCCCCGCTTCCGAGCAGACCGCCCCGAGCTCGGCGCGGCGCCAGTCGAGCAGCGGGCGCAAGAGCGCCAACGAGGGCGCTCCCGGAACGCTCGCGCGCGGGCGCATTCCGGCGAGCCCGCGCAGGCCCGCGCCCCGGTTGAGCCGCATGACCAGCGTTTCGGCCTGGTCGTCGGCGTGATGCGCGGTGACCAGCGCGCCCAGCCCCTCGTCGCGCATCCAGCCCGCCAGCGCGGCATAGCGCGCCTCGCGCGCTCGGGCTTGCACACCCGGGCCCTTCTCGAGCTTCAGCGCGATGATCCTGTGCGGAATGGCAAGGCGCCGACACAGCAGCGCGACCATCTCCGCCTCGCCTGCAGCCTCGGCGCGCAGGCCATGGTCGACGGTGGCGGCGGCGATCCTTCCCGGCCAGGCGGCATGGGTCAGCAGCAGCAGCGCCAGGCTGTCTGGTCCGCCCGAAACCGCGAGCGCCAGCTGCTCGCCCCCCGCGCCGAGTTCGTCCAGCCGCCGGGCGAGCCGCGCGGCGGCGGCGCTCAGCCCCTCGACCGGAGGCTCCGCGTCAATTGCACTTCACCGAGCTGCTGATGCGGTCGTACTGCGTCTTGAGCCGTCCGATCTTCTCGCCGGGATAGGTACGCTGGAATTCCTCGAGCGCCAGGCAGGCGCGCTTGGTCTCCTTGAGGTCCCGCATCGCGACGGCGAGGTAGAGCAGGCTGTCGGGCGCGCGGTCGCCCGCCTTGTCGGCCTGGTAGTTCTGCACGAACCACTGCGCCGCGGTGCCCGGCTTGTCGTCGTCGAGATAGGCCCGGCCGAGCAGATTGCGGACGTAGGAGATGCGCTTGTGCTTGGGATACTGCCCGACCACCTTCTGCAGTTGCTGTTCGGCTTCGGGGTAGAGCTTCGCGTCCCACAACCGGTAGCCATAGAGGTACTCGTCCTCACCCTTGTCGCCTGTGTCGGGCATGACCACCGCCTTGACCGCCGCGATGCGGTCCGCCGACGGCTTGGCGGCGGACTTCACGGCAGTGGGCGCCGCCGGTGCAGGGGCCGCGGCGTGCTGCGAGGCGCCGCCGGTCATCGCCGCGGTGTTCGAACCGATCGCCGCGCCGTTCACGGCTTCGCCCGGCGTGGCGCCGTCACCCGCGGCGGGCGCCGGCTGCATCGCGCCGACTTTTGCTTCAAGCTTCGACAACCGGTTCGAGTTCACCTCGACCTGCGATGTGAGCCGCGCGAGTTGCGCCTCGACCGCGTCCATCCGCGCCAGCAGGTCGGTCACCGCGCTGGTCGATGGCGCGCCCTGCGCGGTTGGGGCCGGGACGGCGCCGGGGGTGATCTCGGGCGCGAAGGTCTTGCCAGCGCCATTGGGGAACACCTTGCGCTGCAAGGCGCGCAACTGGGCTTCGATCGCGTCGAGCCGTCCGCCGGTGTCCTGCGCGCTGGCCGCAACCGGTCCCGCGGCGGCGAGCAGCGCCATCGCGAGCGCCATGCCGCGGGGGTAACGCCGGAAACGGCTGGAGGGTTTGCGGGAAGTCGGTGTCATCGGGTTTCCGTCCGGTCCTGGTGTAGCGGCAATGGGGCGGCTGACAGGAACCTAGCCAATCCGCGCCGCCGCTGTCGAGCAAGTGCTACATGGTAGCCGTGGATGACCCCGATTGCGCGGGCTGCGGCGAGGCGGGCGCCGGCTCGGCGCGAGCGAGCAGCGCGCTGGCGCTCACCGGCACGTCCTTCATCGTCTTCTGTTCGACCGATAGCGGCGGCACCGGCTTGCCGCCGACGGTGATCGACAGTGCGTCGGGCCGGCCGGTCCACACCTTCGGGCCCTGCGCGTCGGCGGGCACGGTATAGCTTTCCCCCAGCGCCATCTGCTTCTGCATGAGCTGCTTGCCCGCGCCGTCGTAGAACTTGACCCAGATCTTGTCGGCCGTCGCCGTGAAAACGACCGCGCCGCCCGCAGGAGCCGCGGCGGAGGCGGCAGGCGCTTGCTGCGGCCGGACCGCCGCCTGCTGCCGCGATGCCTCGCCGACGGTCGCGCGCGTATCGACGAGCGGCGGCAGCCCGCCGCCGGGGGCGTAGTAGCCGCGCCAGAACACCACGCCCGCCGCGACCACCAGCAGCGCGACCGCCACCGCGATCCACACCGTGGCGCCGCCTGGGGTCTTGGCCGGATCGCCGACTTCGAACTGCTGCACGGTTCGCTCGGGCTCGGCCGGGTCCTGCGCGTCGAAGGCATCGCGCGCCTGTTCGAGCGTCGCCTGTTCGTCGAGCCCCAGCGTGCGGGCAAGCGTGCGGGCGAAGCCGATCGCATAGGGCCGCGCGGGCAGGGCGGCGAAGTCGCCCGTCTCCATGCTGACGATGTGCCGCTGAGGGATACGCGTTTCCTCGGCGAGCTGGGCAAGCGACTTGCCCGCCCGTTCGCGAGCAGCGCGAAGGCGGGAGCCTACACTCTCGCTGGCGCTTTGTTCCTGCGCTGGATAACCGTCAGCTTCGGCCACGGCAGCGACTCCCGTTGCGTTCTTGATCTTGGCGAACCGTGCCCGGCAGGCATGGGAAAATTGACCACGATGTCAATGGATTTCGTAGCGATTCCGCGATTTTTCGAGACATTTCCTTCCCCGCGAAGCTGACGTTCGGGAATTTTGCGGCTCAATCGCATTCGATCCCGCGTTCGTCCGCCCAGGCTTGCAAGGCAAGGCGCAGACTGGGAGGAGGCGCGGCCAGCCAGGCCTCGATCGCCTGCGCGATTTCGCGCGTATCCACCTTGCGCACCAACTCCTTGATCGGCGCGACCGCGGCCGGGGTGATCGACAGGCGCGTCACCCCGATGCCGATCAGCGCCAGCGCCTCGAGCCGGCGCCCGCCCATCTCGCCGCAAACGGTGAGGTCGACGCCGGTCCCCGCCACCCCGCGCACCACGCGGCGCAGGAAGCGCAGGATGCCGGGGCTCAGCCAATCGTAGCGCTCGGCCAGCTTGGGGTTGGCGCGATCGGCGGCGAACAGGAACTGGGTGAGGTCGTTGGTGCCCACCGAGAGGAAGGAGATGTTCGGCAGGAGCTCGTCGAGGTATTCGGCCAGTGCCGGCACCTCGAGCATCGCGCCGTAACGGATCTGCTCGGGCAGCTGCTTCTTCTGCGACCTGAGGAAGGCGATCTGGGTTTCGAACACGGCGCGCGCCGCGTCGAATTCCCAGGGTTCGGTGACCATCGGGAACATCACGTTGAGCGTGCGCCCGGCCGCCGCTTCGATCAGCGCGCGCGCCTGCGCCTTCATCAGCCCCTCGCGCTCGAGCGCCACGCGCAGCGCGCGCCAGCCCATCGCGGGGTTCTCTTCGTCGAGGTCGTTTTCGGTGTGCCGCAGGTAGGGCAGCACCTTGTCGCCGCCGATGTCGACCGTGCGGAACACCACCGGCTTTTCCCCGGCGGTGTCGAGCACGTCGCGATAGAGCCGCGTCTGCCGTTCGCGCGCGGGCAGCGTGGCCGAGACGAGGAACTGGAATTCGGTGCGGAACAGGCCAATGCCATCGGCGCCCGTCACCGCGACCATCGCTGCGTCGTCGCGCAGCCCGGCGTTCATCATCACCGTCAGGCGCTGCCCGTCGAGACTGACCGGCTCGAGGTCGCGCATCGCGGCATAGGCGGCCTGGCGTTCGCGGTTGCGCGCGAAGCGGTTGTCGAAGGCTTCGGCCAGCATGGGCGTGGGCCGCACGTCCACCACTCCCTGCTCGGCGTCGAGCAGAAGCTGGTCGCCGTCGCGGATCACGCCGCGCAGACCGCGCACGCGGCCGAGCACCGGCACGCCCATCGCGCGCGCCACGATCACCACGTGCGCGGTGAGCGAGCCTTCCTCGAGGATCACGCCCTTCAGCCGCCGCCGGTCGTATTCGAGCAGTTCGGCCGGGCCGAGGTTGCGCGCGATGAGGATCGCGTCGCCCTTGAGGCCCATCGTCGCCGCGGTGCCGAGCTGGCCCGAGACGATCCGCAGCAGGCGGTTCGAGAGGTCTTCGAGGTCGTGCATGCGGTCGGCGAGGAGCGGATCGTCGATCTGGCGCATGCGCATGCGCGTGCGCTGCTGGACACGTTCGATCGCGGCTTCGGCGGTGAGGCCCGAATCGATCGCTTCGTTGATGCGCCGGCTCCAGCCTTCGTCGTAGGCGAACATCTTGTAGGTCTCGAGAACCTCCTCGTGCTCGCCGCCCACGCCGAATTCGGCCTGGCCTGCCATGCGGTCGATCTGGTCGCGCATCTTGTCGAAGGCGAGGTAGACGCGCTGGCGCTCTGCCTCGATGTCCTCGGCGACGACGTGCTCGATGGTGATGCGCGGCTGGTGGAACACCGCGACGCCCTCGGCGAGACCCTTGACCAGCGTCAGCCCGTGGAGGCGTCCGGGCCCGGTCTGCTGCGGCAGCGGGCCGAGCGCGTCCTCGCCGTCGATCAGCTCGGCGTTGGCGATCAGTTCGGACAGGACCATGGCCACGGTCTGCAGCGCTTCTATCTCGACTTCCTCGTAGCGGCGCGGATCGACGTGCTGGACCGCGACCACGCCCACCGCGCGCTCGCGCCGCACGATCGGCACGCCGGCGAACGAGTGGAATTTCTCTTCGCCGGTTTCGGGGCGGAACGCGAAGTCGGGATGCGTCGCCGCCTCGGCGAGGTTCAAGGTCTCGATGTTGGCCGCGATCGTGCCGACGAGGCCTTCGCCCACCGCAAGCCGGGTGACGTGGACCGCGCTCTGCTCCAGCCCCCGCGTGGCGAACAGTTCGAGCATGCCCTCGCGCAGCAGGTAGATCGAGCAGACCTCGCTATCGAGGCTTTCGCCAATGACCTCCACCACCTGGTTGAGCTTGGCCTGCGCGCCCAATCGTGAGGCCATGACCTCATGAAGCGAGGTCAGGATCGCACGGGCGGCTTCGGCGGCTGTGGTCATGCAACAACCGGTAGCGCATGCGCGCGAAGATTCAAACGCCCCTGCCGGAACAGCGAATCCTCCACATGGGCGGGAATTCGTATGTGTCGCGGTCCGGCGCGGCAGGTCCGCAAGTGAACCCGCCGTCCGGAGTTACGCTCAATCGAGCTGCGCGATTTCTTCCTTGATCCGCAACTTTCGCTTCTTGAGCTCCATCAGCAGGACATCATCCGGGGCCGGACGGGCCATTTCCACTGCGATCTGCCGTTCCAGACCGGCATGCTTCGATTGCAGGGCACCGATGTGCGACGTTTCCATAGACAGTTCTCCTGGCGGGGTCCTTCCCCGCTGTCAGCCAACCCGACTCAATGCATCGGGCGCGTTGTCATGCTTTCACATTGACCGTATCTTGCAAGTTAATCCGCGCCGGATCGACAGCTGCGCGGGTTCGACCGTATACCGCGGGCGCGGTACGTTTGACCGCGTCGAAGGGGGACCGAGTGACCGAAGAGGAAATGCGCAAGCGGCTCGAAGGTCTGCGCATCGAGCATCGCGACCTGGACGCCGCGATCGATGCCCTCACGCTCGCCGGTTCCACCGACCTTCTGCAGATTGCACGGCTGAAGAAGCGCAAGCTCAAACTCAAGGACCAGATCACGCTGATCGAGGATTACCTGATTCCCGATATAATCGCGTGATTCCGGTTTCTTGGCAGGCACGGTGACTGCCCTGCACGCTTAACTCCAAGTGAACGAAATCGTACCGTCGCGGGACGGTCTTCATTTGGGCCGCGATCTTCCACAGCCAGACCTTGGCCTTGTGGCGGAACGGGTATTAATCGGATCGATCATGGCCCTCATGCCGAGCATCAACCCGCGCATCGTCGAAGCGCTCTATGCCGAGGCACTGGTGCTCGCGGACGAGGTGCGCCACCATTTCGACCAGGCGCGCCGCCATGCCGGACCGGCGGATACGGCCGATGAAGACCTGGCGCGCGTGGCGCTGTCGTGCGAGGCGCTGCGCACCACGACGCGGGTCATGCACTGCCTCGCCTGGCTGCTCAATCACCGCGCCTATTTTTCGGGCCAATTGACCGAACTGCAGCTGCGCCGCCACGGCCGCCTGTTCACCAACATGGCCGAAAGCGAACCTGGCAACATGGCGATGCTTCCGCCCGAAGTGCGGCAGCTCGTGAGCGACAGCGAGCGGCTCTACCAGCGCATCCAGCGGCTCGAGACCGCGTGGCGTGGCGAGACGCCCGGCGGCGCCACCGCGATCGAGCGCCTGCGCCAGCGCCTTGCCGCCTCGGTCGGCGGTTAGAGAAACCTCACACCTTCCCGAGCGCCTCGTGCCAGCGCGCAAGGCGTGATTTCCGCTCCTTCTCTCCGATGCGCGGTTCAAAGCGGTGGACCGCGCCGCGCATGGCCTCGGCGGCATCCCCCAGCGCATCGAACCAGTCAGAGCCGACCGCCGCGAGCATCCCCGCGCCGAGCGCGGTTGACTCGACGAAGAGGGGCCGCTCCACCGGGATTCCCAGCATGTTGGCGAGATCCTGCGCCATCCAGTCGTTCGACGCCATGCCGCCATCGATGCGCAGCGAGGTCCAGGGCGCACGGTCGGCGGCGAAGGCGGTCATCAGGTCGTGCGTCTGGTAGGCCATCGCCTCGAGCGCGGCGCGCACCACGTGCGCGGGGGTGGTCGCGAAGCTCATGCCGGTCAGCGCCGCGCGCGCCTCGGGCCGCCAGTGCGGTGCGCCGAAGCCCGACAGCGCGGGGACCAGCACCACGCCGCCCGAATCGGGCACCGACGCGGCGAGCCGGGCGGTTTCTTGCGCGCTTCCCACCAGCCCCATCGTATCGCGCAGCCACTTGATCAGGCTCCCCGCGACGAATACCGACCCTTCGAGCGCAAAAGAGCGTTTGCCGTCCGCTTGCGTCAGTATGGTGCCGAGCAGGCGGTGGCCCGAGCGTGGCTGCGCCTCGCCGGTCGAAGCGAGCACGAAGGCCCCGGTGCCGTAGGTCGCCTTGACCTCGCCCGGCGCAAGGCAGCCCTGCCCAATCGTCGCCGCCTGCTGGTCGCCCGCGAGCCCGCGAATGGCGATGCCCCCGTCCAGTAGTTCATGATGCGTGGTGCCGAAATCGCCGACCATGTCGGCGACGCGCGGCAGCGCTTCGACCGGCACGCCGAACAGTGCGCACAGTTCCGCGTCCCATTCCGCCCCGCCGAGCGCCAGCAGCAGCGTGCGGCTGGCGTTGCTCGCGTCGGTGATGAAACGCCCGGTCAGGCAGAACACCAGCCACGCTTCGACCGTGCCCAGCGCCAGCCGCCCGGTACGCGCGGCCTCGGCAACGGCGGGCACATTATCGAGCAGCCAGCGCATCTTGGTGCCCGAGAAATAGGGGTCGAGCAGCAACCCGGTCCTGGCCTGCACCAGCGGTTCGGCGCCTTCACGGCGCAAGCGCTCGCAGGTGGCGGCGGTGCGCCGGTCCTGCCAGACGATCGCGCGCGATAACGGCTCGCCCGTCTCGCGGTCCCAGGCGACGACCGTTTCGCGCTGGTTGGTGATGCCCACGCCCGCGATCCGCGCCGCGCCGCCTGCCTTCCCGACCATTTCGCGCGCGCAGCGGATCGTGCGATCGCGGATCTCGGCGGCGTCATGCTCGACCCGCCCCGGCGCGGGATAGTGCTGCGCCAGTTCGGCCTGCGCCACCCCGCGCGGCCGCCCGTCGCGGCCGAACAGCATGGCGCGGGTCGAGGTGGTCCCCGCGTCGAGCACCAGCAGCAGGTCGTCCGTGTCGTTCATCGCCGTCTCGCCTCCAGCCATTCTCCCAGGTTGGCCGCTTGTGCGCGGCTCAACCGCAATCCCAGCTTCGAGCGGCGCCACAGCACGTCGCCCGCGCTCACCGCCCATTCGCGCCGCACGAGGTGGTCGAGCTCGGCCTCGTAGAGCCCGTGCCCCATGTCCTCGCCCATCGCGCGCGATGCGAAGCCCAGCGCGACCGTGCCATAGGCCCGCGCGAGGCGGTGGACCACGCCATGCGGCAATTGCGGGGCTTCGCCGGCGATATCCTGTTCGAGCGATTCGAGGTTGGTCGCCTCGTCGAGCCCGTCGGGCGCGAAGTCCCCGCCGGGAAGCGGCGCACGTTCGGTCCAGCCATCGCCCTGCGCGATCCCGAGGCTTTCGAGCGCGTGGATCGCCAGCATGCGGTGCGTGGTGATCTTGCCGCCCAGCACCGCGAGGAATGGCGCCCCCGTTCCGTCCGCGCCGCGGTCGAGATCGAAGCGATAGCCGCGCGTCGCCGCTTCGGGCCGCCCGCTGCCGTCGTCTGCGAGCAGGCGCACCCCGGCGTAGGACCAGACCACGTCCTCGCGCGCGACCGGGTGCGAGAAGGCACGGTTGGCGGCTGCGATCAGGTAGTCGATCTCCTCCGCGTCGGGGCGCGGCGGGTCGACATCGACGTGCTCCTCGGCGTCGGTCGTGCCGATCAGGGTGAAGTCGTGCTGGTAGGGGATCGCGAAGCAGAGCCGCCCGTCGGGCTGCTGGAGGAACAGCGCGCGCGGGTCGTCGTGCCGCTTGGGCACCACGATGTGCGATCCGCGCACGCGGCGCAGCGTGGCGGGGCGCGGCAGCGCCGCGCGGTCGAGCACCCGCCCGACCTGCGGCCCGGCGGCGTTCACCACCATGCGCGCGGCGAACGTCCCCTCGCCCGCCTCGATCTTCCACAGACTCTCGCCCGAAGCCGCGTCGCGCCACAGCGCGGTCACCTCGCAGCGCGTGCGCACTTCGGCGCCGCGATCGGCCGCATCGCGCGCGAGCAGCACAACCAGCCGCGCGTCGTCGACCCAGCAGTCGGAATATTCGAAACCGCGCCTGAGGCCCGGCTTGAGCCCCAGCGTCGCGAACTCGCGCCGCAGGTCGACAGTGGTCGTCGCGGGCAGCGCGTCGCGCTTGCCGAGGTGGTCATAAAGCCACAGCCCGGCACGCAGCATCCACGCCGGGCGGCCGCCGGGCAGCACCGGCAGCACGAAGCGCATCGGCCAGACGATGTGCGGGGCCTGCCGCCAGAGGATTTCGCGCTCGGCCAGCGCCTCGCGCACCAGCCCGAATTCGCGATGCTCGAGGTAACGCAGGCCGCCGTGGATCAGCTTGGTCGAGGCGGACGAGGTGCCCTGCGCCAGGTCGCCGCGTTCGAACAGGATCACCGAGAGCCCGCGCCCCGCCGCGTCGCGCGCGATCGCCGCGCCGTTCACGCCGCCGCCGATCACCGCGATGTCGTAGCAGGGACTGGCGGGCTCCATGCCGGCATGATGGAACGCAGGGCCGCTTGGCGCAAGCGGGCACGCCGCCTACATAGGGACCATGGCCAGCCGAATGCCCGCACCGCCCAGGATTTCGCCCGACCCCGCCGATTGGCCGACGGGCCTCGCCGAGAGGATGGAGCCGCTGGTGCGCCGGGTACTCGCGCCCAACCCCTCGCCTTATACGCTGACCGGCACCGAGACCTACATCGTCGGCGCTGGGAGCGACGTGGCGGTGATCGACCCTGGCCCGGCAGGCACCGGCGAGGCGGGGCACGCCGACACCAACGGCGAAGGCCATGTCGACGCGATCCTCACCGCGATCGGCGAAGCCAGGCTCGCCGCGATCCTGTGCACGCACACGCACCGCGACCACAGCCCGGCCGCAAGGGAGCTCAAGGCACGCACCGGCGCAACTATCGTCGGCTGCGCGCCGCTCAGCATCCCCGACGACGGCCCGCGCGCCGATTCGGCCTTCGACGCCGACTACGTTCCCGACCGCGTGCTGGCCGACGGCGAGCGCCTGTCGGGCGACGGCTGGACGCTTCAAGCCGTCGCCACGCCGGGGCACACCAGCAACCACCTGTGCTATGCGCTGGTCGAGAGCGGCGCGCTGTTCACCGGCGACCATGTGATGGGCTGGTCGACCAGCGTCGTCTCGCCCCCCGACGGCGACATGGCCGCCTACATGGCGAGCCTGCAGAAGCTCCAAGACCGCGAGGACCGCATCTACTACCCCGCGCACGGCGACCCGGTGGAGAAGCCGCGCCAGCTGGTGCGCGGGATGCTCGGCCACCGCCGCCAGCGCGAACGGCAGATCCTGCGCGTGCTCGAGGCGGGCGGCGCGCACGCGATCCCCGAATTCGTGGCGAAGATGTACAAGGGCCTCGACCCGCGTCTGCACGGCGCGGCCGGGCGCTCGGTGCTCGCCCACCTGGTCGACCTCGAACGGCAGGGCCGCGTGGCCTGTTCGGAGGACGCGTGGACGATCCTGTGAGGGCCGCGCCCCCGGCCCGCCCGCCGGCGCGCGCCGCGCTGCCGTGGCTGCTGTTCGCCGCCGCGCTGACGCTCGCGGGGGTCTTCGCGTGGAAGCTGTTCAGGCCCGCCGACGTTGGCGATCCGATCGCCACCGGAATCGTCAGCTTCGAGAAGATGGACAAGCTGACGGTGTTCTCCGCCCAGCTCGCCCCGGTCGTCGCCAGCAACGATTCGCGCCTGTTCGGCCTCGTCAATTCGCGCCAGGTCGCGGTGATCCCGGCGCGCGTCGACTACAGCATCGACCTGTCGCAGGTCGGGCGCAGCCGGATGAGCTGGAACGCCGAGGCGCATACCCTGTCGGTGCGCCTGCCCGCGATCGCGCTCAGCCGGCCCGACCTCGACGAGGCACATGCGCAATACCTGCGCGAAGGCGTGTGGATCACCCGCGACGCACAGGACAAGCTGACCCGCGACAACACCATGCTCGCCGAGCAACAGGCGATCGCTTCCGCGCAGCAACCGGCCTTGATGGACCTCGCCCGCACCGCCGCGAAGGACGCGGCGCAGCAGAACCTTTCGATCCCGCTGAAGGTTGCCGGCTATGGCGACGTCAAGGTGCTCGTCACCATCGATGGAGACACGAGCAAGGGCTGACCGATCACGATTGACATCCCGCTGCGTTCTGTCAGCATCCGGCGTTATCCATAAGCGCCGGGGAGCCCGCGATGGCGACTGCCGCGATGGCGACTGCCGCGATGGCGACTGCCGCGATGGCGACTGCCGCGATGGCGACTGCCGCGATGGTTGAAGCCGGGGATCTCCAGCGGGAGCGCGCGTTCTTCTTCTACATGGCGCTGGCCGTCGTCGCGACGGTGTTTGCCGGCTTCGGATTCAACTTCGCGATGGGCATGTCCAGCATCCACTCGCCCTGGTGGGTGCATCTGCATGCGGCATCGATGATGACCTGGGTCGCGCTTTTCGTGACGCAGGCGTTCCTCGTATATCGCGGAAATGTTACGGCGCACCGCGCGCTCGGCCCAATCGCGGCAGGATGGAGCGCGTGGATTGTCGTGCTCGGTTTCGCAGTGACGGCGATGGACGTGCGCACCCACCGGGTACCGCCTTTCTTCCACCCGAACTACTTCCTGGCGATGGATTGGCTGAACATGACCGCCTTCGCCGTTCTGGTGATCGCGGCCGTACGCCTGCGGAATCGTTCCGACTGGCACAAGCGGCTGATGCTGGGCGCGATGATCAACCCGTTGGCGGTCGCCTGGGGACGGCTGACCTTGCCGTTCATCTTCGACCAGCGCGGCATCTGGCTCGAGATCCCGATCCTGCTCGCCTATATCGGCATCTGCATGCTGTACGACCGCCGCACCCGCGGCAGCGTGCACCCCGCCCACTTCTGGAGTGGCGGAGCGCTGGTCAGCTGGGTGAGCCTGAGCTTTGCCACCGCGAATCTGCCGCCCGTGGTCGCGCTGGCTCAGCGGCTTTCGGGTTGAACCTCCGGCCCGATAGGGCCATCTGCAAGACATGAGCATAGAGACCCGAATCCCCGCCGGCGCCGACCTGCGCGCCGAGATCGATCGCCTCCGGAAAGACCGCAACGCGGTCATTCTCGCACACTATTACCAGAAGCCGGAAATTCAGGACCTGGCGGACTTTGTGGGCGATTCGCTGGAGCTCAGCCGCAAGGCGGCCGCGACCGACGCCGACGTGATCGCGTTCTGCGGGGTCAAGTTCATGGCCGATACCGCCAAGATCCTCTCGCCGGAGAAAATCGTGGTGCTGCCCGATATGAACGCGGGGTGCAGCCTGGAAGACGCTTGCCCGCCCGAAAAGTTCAAGGCTTTCCGCGAGGCGCATCCCGATCACATCGCGCTGACCTACATCAACTGCTCGACCGAGGTGAAGGCATTGAGCGACGTGATCGTCACCAGCTCGAGCGCCGAGACGATCCTCGCCAAGATCCCGCCCGAACAGAAGATCATCTTCGGCCCCGACCGGCACCTGGGCGGCTGGCTCAACCGCAAGTTCGGGCGCGACATGCTGCTCTGGCCGGGCGTGTGCATCGTCCACGAGGCCTTCAGCGAAACCGAGCTGATGAAGCTGATGGCGCAGCACCCCGGCGCGCCGGTGGCGGCGCATCCCGAGTGCCCCCCGCACATCATCGACCATGCCGACTACGTCGGCTCGACCAGCGGCATCCTGAACTATGCCAAGGCGATGGACGGCGACACGCTGATCGTCGCGACCGAGCCGCACATCATCCACCAGATGGAAAAGGCGCTTCCGAACAAGACCTTCATCGGCGCGCCCGGCGCGGACGGCAACTGCAACTGCAACATCTGCCCCTACATGGCGCTCAACACCATGGAGAAGCTCTACGTGGCGCTGCGCGACCTCCAGCCCCGCATCGAGATCGAGGAAGGCCTGCGCCTTCGCGCCAAGAAGAGCCTCGACGCCATGCTCGAAATGGCGAGCGGCACCGTGGGCAAGGGGGATCTGGGGGCGAAGGTCACCGGCGACTAGCCAAGCGCGTCGGCGGGCCCTAACAGTTGCGGATGAAACGTCTTTTCCCGCTGAGAGGTCGCCTGATCCCATGAAGCTCCGCTCTTCCCGCCGCGCCGTCCGCACCGCCGCGCTGCTCGCCACCGCTGTCGCCGCGCCGCTGCTGATTGCCGCCGCCGCCAAGTCCACCGCCACCGATCCCTACCTGTGGCTCGAGGACATCCACGGCGCCAGGGCGCTGGCGCAAGTCGGGGCATGGAACGCGCAGACCGCGAAAGTGCTCGAGGCGATGCCCGGCTACGAGGCCGACCGCGCCCGCGCCCGCGCGATCCTCGACGACGAGGCGCAGATCGCCGAGCCCGGCCAGGTGATGGGCGGCATGGTCACCAACCTGTGGCGCGACGCCGGCCACCCCAAGGGGCTGTGGCGCGAAGCCACGCTCGCCTCCTACCTTGCCGGCACGCCCGAATGGCAGACGCTGATCGACGTCGACGCGCTGGGCAAGGAAGAGGGCAAGAGCTGGATCTGGCACGGCGCGGATTGCCTCGCACCCGACTATGCGCGCTGCCTCGTCTCGCTCTCGCCCGGCGGTTCCGACGCCGACGTGGTGCGCGAATGGGACCGCACCGCGAAGCGCTTCGTCGAGGGCGGCTTCACCCTGCCCGAAGCCAAGAGTTCGGTCGCCTGGGAGGATGCCGACACGCTGCTCGTCGGCACCGACTGGGGACCGGGCAGCATGACCACCTCGGGCTATCCACGCGTGGTCAAGCGCTGGAAGCGCGGCACCCCGCTGGCCTCGGCCGGGACGGTGATGGAAGGCCAGCCGACCGACGTCTCGCTGAACCCGCTCCGCGTGACCGATGGCGACGGCAAGGCATACAACTTCCTCCGTCGCGGCATCACCTTCTACACCGGCGAGACATGGATCGAAGGTCCGGGCGGCACGTTCGTCAAGACGCCGCTGCCCGAAACCGCCGACCTCCAGGGAATCGAGGACGGGCGGCTGATCGTGTTCCTCAACAAGCCGCTGGGCGACATTCCGGAAGGGTCAGTGGTCGACTGGCCCATCGCCGACGTGCTGGCGGGCAAGGCCCGCGCGCCCGAAGTTGTGTTCAAGCCGAGCGCCGCCCAGGCGGTCGAGACCGTGGGCACCACCGACCATCACGTGTGGATCAAGCTGCTCGACGACGTCTCGGGCCGGCTGCTGTCGCTGACCCGCGGGGCGGACGGCACATGGAGCCAGGTTGCCGCGGACCTGCCCGACAAGGCGACGGTCACGCTGGTTTCGGGCTCGGACAAGGACGACCTCGCCTTCGCCACGGTGCAGTCGTTCCTCGTCCCGCCGACGCTCTATGCGGTCTCGGCCGACGGCAAGGCGCAGGCGGTGCAGTCGCTACCCGCCAAGTTCGACGCTTCGCGCTACACGATGAGCCAGCACTTCGCGGTGTCGAAGGATGGCACGCGGGTCCCCTATTTCCTCGCGCTCAGGAAAGGCGTGACCGGCCCGGTGCCAGCGCTGATCCACGCCTACGGCGGCTTCCGCCTCGCGCAGACGCCGACCTATCTCACCACCGAGCCCTATCGCGCCGGGCCGCTCGCGCTGTTCTGGGTGGAGGAGGGCAACGCCTATGTCCTCGCCAACATCCGCGGCGGCGGCGAATATGGCCCCGCGTGGCACGACGCGACGCTGCGCGAGAAGCGGCAGAACGCCTATGACGATCTCTACGCGGTGGCCGAGGACCTGGTGAAGCAGGGTATCTCCGCCAGGGGCAAGGTCGCGGTCTCGGGCCGCTCGAACGGCGGGCTGATGGCGGGCGTCGCCATGACCCAGCGCCCCGACCTGTTCGGCGCGGCGATCATCGGTTCGCCGCTGCTCGACATGAAGCGCTATTCGCACATGCTGGCGGGGGCTTCGTGGATGGCCGAATACGGCAACCCCGACGTGCCCGCCGACTGGGCGTTCATCCGCAAGTATTCGCCCTACCAGAACCTGCGCAATGGCGTGCATTACCCGCCGCCGTTCATCTACAATTCGACCGAGGACGACCGCGTCCACCCCGGACACGCGCGCAAGTTCGCGGCGAAGCTGAAGGCGCTGGGCGACACCGTCTATTACCACGAATACCGCGAGGGCGGGCACTCGGTCGGCGCCGACCACGCCGAGGACGCGGTGCGCGCGGCGATGCTCCACGCCTATCTGCGCCACGTGCTGATGGGGGTGGAGCCGCTGCCGGCGGACTAGGCGGTCATCCGCCATGGCCGTGTGACGCGGGAACCGCCAGGTCTCCCTGGCCCGCATGGGAATTGATGGCCGACTTGATGAACTCTTCGAGGTCATCGATGGTCGCGCCCTGCATGCCCGGCCTGCGGTACCAGACCAGCAGCCAGTCCATGACCGGAAACAGCATCGCGATGTCCGCCCGGGCCTCGGAATTCAGGATCGTCATCGGCAGAACTCCTGCGCCCACCCCGCGCTCGATCATGCGTGCCATGACATCGTAATACTGGGTATGGCCCACCACGTTCCCGGGAACGACGCCGTGCCTTGCCATTCCGGCGAGCAACCGCTTGCGTTCCTGGCTGCCTTCAGGCGGCAGGATCATCGGGAGGTCGCTCGCTTCCTCGGCGCTTAGCGGCAGGGCCCTGCCACCGGCAAGCGAGGTGCGCCCGAGAAGTCCGCTGGTCACCCGCGCGAGGACCGCCATGCCCCGTGGAACCTCGGCCTCGGCGGTGAGGTGATAGAGCGCGAAATCGAAATGACCGTCCTCGACCTCCCGGTTGGGCAGGGTGCTGGGATGCTGGGGGACGAATTCCAGTTCGACCGCCGGATGGTCGGCGATGAATGCGTCGAGCTTCGGCTTGATGTAGCGCTCCATCAGCGCCACCGCGACGAGAATGCGGAAACGCGTCTGTTCGGCGCCGCGCGGCACCGTGGCGCGGTGCGCGGCGAGCTGGCCCAGCGCCTGCTCGCAATGCCTGACGTCGGCCAGGAAGGCCGCGCCTTCGATGGTCAGGCGGGTCGGCACGCCCGGCAGCCGCCGCAGCAGCGGCACGCCCAGCTGCATCTCGAGAGTCTTGATCTGGTTGCTCACGGCGGCCTGCGAAATGTTCAGTTCCTCCGCGCACCGGCGGAACGACAGCGACCTGCAAAGCGTCGAGAAGACGTCGAGTTGTCGAAGCGTGAACGGCAGGTTGGCCATGGCCGGATAGTCATAACCTGAAAGTTATCGAGTGTCATCAGCTCTGGGTTGCTTGTCCAGATACCCCGGATGCGCCGAAATATTGCCCAACATAAAGACAGGGGATGATGCCGTGAAAACAGACCGCGCTCGCGCGCCCGCGTTCGGTTCGATGGGCGTTGGGGGATTTCTCGCCGGGGCCAGTGTCGTGGCCATGATGTGCGCATCGTCGACCGCATCGGCGCAGGATGCGGGGAAGACACCTGCCGACGCCGCAACCAGCAGTTCCTCGAACGCGGCGGCGACGATCGTGGTGACCGGTTCGCGCCTGCGCACCGACGGCTCGGAGACACCGATCCCGGTGACTGCGGTGGGCGCGCAGGAATTGAACCAGATGTCGGCCGGGCCATTGATCGATGGTGTCAGCCAGCTACCGCAATTTTTCGGCAACCAGACGACCTCGTCGGTCCAGATCTCGGGCGTGGGCGGCACCGGCTGGTTCGCGCGCGGCGGATATGGCAACCTCAACCTGCGCGGACTGGGGATCAACCGCACGCTGACCCTGCTCGACGGTCACCGCGTGATCTCGTCGGGGCCGTTCGGCGGCGTCGACATCAACGTCATTCCCGACGCCATGATCTCGAGCGTCGAAACCGTGACCGGCGGCGCGTCGGCGGCCTACGGCACCGACGCGGTGGCGGGCGTGGTCAACTTCAAGCTCGACCACCGCTTCAACGGACTGGTCGCCAAGGCGCAGGCCGGGGCCAGCGGCCGTGGCGACGCGGGCAACTACAAGGCCTCGCTCACCTTCGGCACCAACATCGGCGAGCGTCTGCACCTGATCGTGTCGGGCGAGTACGAAAAGCAGAATGGAATCCACAACTACAACGGCCGCAACTGGTACCAGGCCTATGGCGTGGTCAACGGCCAGGTCGTGCCCGACGTCGTTTCGGCGAGCAGCAGTTTCAACGGGATCATCTTCGCCCCCGGAACGCCGCTGCAGGGCAAGGAGTTCCTGCCCGACGGGAGCGGGATCACACCGTTCGTGCGCAGCAGCGTCTCCTCCGGCCTGACCGGCACGCCCCCCGCGCTCCAGTCGATCGCGAATGGCGGCAGCGGGCAGGACCTTGCCGGGCAGCTGTTCACCATCTTGCCCGATTCGTCGCGCAACAGCATCTACGCGCGCGCCGACTATGACGCGGGCGGCGGGGTGAAGGTGCACGCGCAGTACATCCGAGGCGAGAACCGCACCTTCCGCTACAACGATCCCACCGGCTCGTTCAACGGCACGCCCACAACGCTGACGATCTTCCAGGACAACGCGTTCCTGCCCGCCACGGTCCGGCAGACGATGATCGACAACAACATCAAGTCGTTCACCCTGCGCAAGATGGGGAGCCTCGCCGACCTCGCGACGCACAACTGGCTCAAGGACGACAGCGTGATGAACTCGCTGTCGGCGGGACTGACCTGGGATATCGCCAGCGGCGGCCTGTTCGACGGCTGGCAGATGGACCTCAACTACCAGTACGGCACCAACAGGCGCGACGCCTTCCAGAGCGGCACGCTGGTCAGCAACATCTTCGCCTCGGTCGACGCGGTGAAGGACCCCAACGGCAACATCGTGTGCCGCGTCTCGCTCTACGGCAACGCCTTCCCGGGCTGCGTGCCGATCAACCTGTTCGGCCAGGGCAATGCCTCGCAGGCGGCGATCAACTACGTGACGCAGTTCGTGCCGGGCCAGACGATCACCACGCCGATCTTCTATGCCGACACCGGTTATGCGCGCGGCGACACCATGACCTACACGACCGGGCTTTACAAAGAGAACGTGACGACGATGCGCGCGCCCGCCCGCG